>JBBIOI010000024.1:0-33865 GCA_037443425.1 Deltaproteobacteria bacterium | reverse complement strand
ACTCATGGGCTAAGATAAGCGAGAAGGAAATTAATTATAAGTAAAATACAGTCTTTGTGAAAATAAAATACAGCATTTACCTGATTTTGTTTTTTAAGAAAATTTTTTATAAATTCGTAAATCTTTAAAAGAAGAAAGGAGTAAGATTATGGCATATCAAGCTAAGGACTACACAAAACTTTTGGGAATGGAAGGTTTTAGCGAAACACTCCTAAAAAATCACTTTACCCTTTATCAGGGTTATGTCACAAATACAAATAAGTTGATCGAAACCCTATCTCAGATGGTTAAAGAAGGAAAGGGTGGAACTCCTGAATTTTCAGAGTTAAAGAGGAGGTTTGGTTGGGAGTTTAATGGGATGAGACTTCATGAGTATTATTTTGAAAACCTCGGTGAAAAAGGAGGGATTGACCGAGGAGGTAAGCTTTTTAAGAAGATTTCTGAGGATTTTGGAAGTTATGATAATTGGGAAAAAGAATTTAGGGCAGTTGGTGCTATGAGGGGAATTGGATGGACAATATTATACCAAGATAACTTCACAGGTAATTTATTTAATCTTTGGATAAATGAGCACGATGTGGGTCATCTTTCGGGTTGCACACCCATATTGGTTCTTGATGTTTTTGAACATGCCTTTATGATCGACTATGGTCTAAAACGTGCAGACTATATTGAGGCCTTCTTTAAGAATATCAATTGGAAAGAAGTCGAAAAAAGGTTCAAATAAAAATTTTTCTTAAAAAATTCACTACTTAGATTTAATTAAAAATAGAATAACTCTTTTTTAATTCTTGAATCTTTTCAAGGGTATCTTTATAAATACTTTCTTTTTTAGAATTTAATCTAATGGCTGTTTGTGCAAGTATCTCTGCCTCTTCAAGATTCTCTTTCTTTATATAATAAAGCCATGCAAGATTATTGTAAGCATCAGCATTCATAGGATCTTTTTTAATTGTTTTTCTATAATATTTCTCAGCTATCGCCAATTCATTTTTCAGAAAATAAATATTTCCTAAATATAAATATGCTAATGGTAGTTTCTTTGCTGCCAATTCATATTCACGAATTGCTAAATCAAACTCACCCTTCTTTTCATACACAACTCCAAGATTCAAATGTTCTTCTGGAGTCAGAGGATCTTGAACTTTAATTATTCTTGGCATAGAACATCCTGAAGATATCATTATTATTAAAAGAAATGATAATAATATCCTAAAAAGTTTACTCCTTTTTATTTTTGGGTAATTAAAAGGGTCCAGAAACCTGTTTTCTCCCATGATTTTAAAAATTCTTCTTTAGGAATAAACTTCTGTCTCTCCTTACCTGAATTTACAATAACTCCATTTACATTATACCCGGTAATAACCATGAAATGATTTTTTTTTAAAATCCAAAACCCAAAATCAACCAATACAATCAGAGGATATCCTGAATCAATCTTTTCTTTAATTTCTGTCAGACTGCCTTTATATATTCGAGCTTTTAAACCTCTCTTCTCAGCATAAAATTTCATATCCAATGTCAATGTTCCCTTAGCAGAAGAACTATATATCTCAGTAGAAATATCATCAGGTAAAACATTTATCCCCCAATAATTTAGTACACCTGCCAAAGAGGCAGGACCACACTGATAAGCTTTTTGAGGATAGAATGGTACATTTTCAATAATTTTCTCTAATACAGCTTCTTGAGTTAGAATCGCTTTAGAACAGCTGAAAAAAAGATTGATTATTATAATTAAAATGTAAAATTTATTTTTAAGGGACACCTGAAAAAACTTTCTTCCCCCAAAACTACTCATTCCCTTCTTAAAACAATGCGGTATCCTGAAAGATAAAGAACAAGGACTACAAGTATTGCGATCAAAAGAAAAACAATTACCCATCCAGCATCTCCCCCAACTTGAAGCCGATCAAGATGAAGTGCAAGTTCATGTATCTGCTCATCACTAAGTTGTTCCAATCTTTTTTGGATTTCACTCGGTGTAAACCCCAATTCTTTCAATCTCTCTTCAACCATTTTTATCTCTAGGACCTTCTGTATTTTTCTGATATCCGAAGACCTATCAAATTTCTGGTTGGGAATTATCTCTGAAGGTGAAAATCCAGCAAACAATTTCTGAGAAGTTCCAATAACCACAACAGATAAAACTAAATAACATGATAAAATTTTAATAAAATATCTTTTCAGCATCTCCTCCTCCTAATATTATTTTTTAAATTTATAAGAGGAGATCAGCTTCATGTCAATAACAACTTTGACCTCTAAAGAATCCTTGAAAGGTTGGGGAAATTTTCATTCTGAAGATGTAAAGCATAAAAAATTATTAACTTATTGTTTTATTTAAGATTTTCTTTGCCTAAAAAATAGGCAATCTGAAGAATCCTGCAAAAAAACTTATGCATTAATAAAAATAAACAAAAATTTAAACACCTTTTCCACAACGATTGTTAAGAGGAAACCTAATCTTTTGATATTAAAGAATTTAATAGAAATTGCGTGCTTGAGACAACAATTACTTGATAAGATAACCACAACATATAGTTATTTTAATGATATTTTAATCCTATACACCAATTAAACAAAGGGGAAAAAATTTTTAAATCACAATTTTTAGAAATATTTTTGAATGAATTTATAGGAGGCTAATACTAAATTTATAACTAAAAGGGTTAGGCAAATTGCCTAACCCTTTTATTTTTCATGGCGTCCCCAAGGGGATTTGAACCCCTGTTGCCGGCGTGAAAGGCCGGTGTCCTTGGCCTGGCTAGACGATGGGGACTTATGGTGGGCCGTACTGGACTCGAACCAGCGACTCTCTGCTTAAAAGGCAGATACTCTACCTCCTGAGTTAACGGCCCTAAATAATTTAAAATTAAGAGATTATACTTCCATTTGTCAAGAATCACTTTCCTAAATCTCTTACAAAAGGATTTCTAACCTCTATTGTTTCATCCCTTTCTGATCCGACTGAGATTATTGTAATCTTTGTTTTTATCAATTCTTCAATTCTTCGAATATACTTCTGAGCGTTTAAAGGAAGTTCTGAAAAGCTTCGAGCATTTTTAATTTCTGTCTTCCATCCATCAAGTTCTTCATAAATTGGCTCAGATCTCTCTAAAATTTCAATATTAGCAGGGATATAGTTTATAACCTTTCCGTTTACACGATATCCAACACAAACCTTAATCTTATCAAATTCATTTAATACATCCAGTTTTGTAATTGTCATTTCTTTTATTCCGTTTATTCTTATAGAATGATTAACTACCACTGCATCAAACCAACCACATCTTCTTGGCCTTCCAGTTGTTGCACCATACTCTCCACCCCTCTCTCTGATCCTCTCACCCAACTTATCTTTCAGCTCTGTTGGGAATGGCCCCTCTCCTACCCTTGTGGTATAAGCCTTTGCAACACCAATTACAGAATGTATCATGGTTGGACCAATTCCTGCCCCTGCACATGCATTTCCAGCAACCGTATTTGAAGCTGTAACATACGGATATGTTCCATGGTCAAGGTCGAGTAAAGTCCCTTGAGCCCCTTCAAATAAAATATTTCTCCCCTTCTGAATTTCTTCATAAAGTATAAGTGATGTATTTGCAACGTATTTTTCGAGCTTTTTCTTAAAACTCATATATTCATCAAAAATCTTAGAAAATTCAAATCCTTCTTCCTTCAGTATTTGAATTAAATACAAATTTTTTTGTGCAATATTCTCTTCAAGTTTTCTCCTAAATACCCGTTCGTCAAGAAGATCAGCCATCCTTATCCCGCATCTGGCCACTTTATCTTCATAAGCTGGACCTATTCCACGACCGGTTGTCCCTATCTTAAAAATCTTTTCTCTCGCAACATCAATCCTTCTGTGATATGGCAAGATGATATGACTCTCTTCGCTTATAAGTAACTGAGAATCATCTTTAAAGTATCCCCTCTTTTTAAGCTGGTCAATCTCATCGAGTAAAACTGCTGGATCCAATACAACCCCATTACCAATTATACACTTCTTATTTTCATAAAGGATTCCTGAAGGTATGAGATGAAAAACAAATTTTTCTCCTTTTAAGACAATCGTGTGACCTGCATTACTTCCTCCCTGAAATCGGACGACTATATCAGCATATTGAGTCAAAAGGTCTACAATCTTGCCTTTTCCCTCATCTCCCCATTGTGCACCAACAATCACAACATTAGCCATATTTTTTCTCCAGAGATTCAATTTGAAAATTATTTTTTAAAGCTGAATCTGACGAACAGATATGATGTTTGGCAATCTTAAAATCTCTCCGAGCATCCCTGGAGGGAGTGGAGAGTCAAGATGAAGTAAAGATATTGCCCTCCCACCCATTCGATCACGACCAAATTGCATTGTTGCAATATTGATATTTCGGCTACCAAGTGCTGTACCTATATTTCCAATCACACCAGGTCTATCATAATTATTAACCAAGAGGATATAACCTTCCGGGATTGCCTCGATAAAAAAATCATTCAATTTAACAATCCTTAACTCCTTTTTTCCAAAAAGTGTGCCTGCAATATAATTCTCCTCCATCTTAGACTTCACGGTAAGTGCTATAAGGCTTGTAAAGTCTTCTGCCTGGCCCCTTATAGACTCTACTACCCTTATACCTCTCTCCTTTGCTATTACAGGAGCATTAACAAAATTTACAGTTTCCCCTACAAATGGTGTTAGTAACCCTTTTAATACTGAAATCGTAAGTGGCTTTGTCCCATACTCTATTACCTCTCCATGGTACTCAATCAAAACCTCCTCAATTGCATAATTAGAGATTTGGGCTAAGAAACTTCCGAGTTTCTCTGCCAAACGTAAATAAGGCTTGATTAATGGAAGAATTTCTGGGCTCACAACTGGCATGTTAACAGCATTTCTTGCCTCTCCTGTAGTAAAATAGTCCACAACCTGCTGGGCAATGGCAATTGCGACATTTTCTTGTGCCTCTTCAGTTGCAGCCCCGAGATGTGGTGTTCCTATAACCTCGTCAAGTTCAAGAAGGGGATTTCCAATCGCAGGCTCTTTTTCAAAAACATCCAGGGCCGCCCCTGCAACCTTCCCTTTCTTTATGGCATCATAAAGATCTTTTTCATTAATAATTCCACCACGAGCACAGTTAATAATAATCACCCCATCTTTCATCTTATCAAATGCATTCTTTTCAATTAAATTCCGCGTCTCCTCTGTTAATGGGGTATGAATACTTATAAAATCTGAGTTTTTGAGTAGTTCATCAAACGAGACAAGTTCTACACCCTTCTTTTCTGCAACCTCTTTTGAAAGATAGGGGTCATAACCAATAACCTTCATCTTAAGCCCACGAGCCCTGTCAGCAACAATCGTCCCGATTACCCCTACACCTATGATCCCGAGGGTCTTTTTATAAAGCTCAACGCCCATAAACTTTCTTTTTTCCCATTTACCCGCCTTCATTGATGCATTAGCTTGAGGAATCTTTCTCGATATGGCAAGCATCATTGCGATCGTATGCTCGGCTGCTGCAATTGCATTCTCCTGAGGGGTATTCATTACAATGATACCCTTTTTTGTTGCTGCCTCAAGATCAAGATTGTCAAGACCGATGCCTGCCCTTCCAATAACCTTTAATCGGTCTGCCCTTTCAATGATATCCCTTTTAAGTTTTGTCTCACTCCTAATGATTAAGGCATCGTATTCTGGAACGATTTCCTTTAGTTCGTCAGGTGATAAACCTATCTTTATATCATACTTAATGTCCTTTGCCTTTTCTAAGATTTCGAGTCCCTTTTGCGATAGGGGATCACAGATCAACACCTTTTTTATATCTTGCATCAAAATCTCCTCCAATCTTTATTATCCCCCCATTAAGACCTCTTCTAACTTTGCAACCCCCGTCCCAAGTTTAAAAGAGTAACCCATCTCTTTCAGGAGCATCTCAAGCGCTGAAATGACCATAACCATATCCAGCTTATCATAATAGCCGAGATGTGCAATTCTTATTATCTTCCCTTTTGCCCTATCCTGTCCTTCTGCTACTGTTATACCAAACCTTTCGAAGAAAAGGTGCTTCAATCTTTCTCCATCTATACCCTCGGGTATCTTTACTGCTGTAACAGCGTTACTTGGTGAATCAGGCGCAAAAAGTTCAAGGCCTAAAGCCTTTATAGCCTCTCTTGTAGCACGAGCAAGTCTTTCATGCCTTTCGAATACCCTTTCCAATCCTTCTTTCCGAATCATATTTAATGTCTCTCTCAAACCAATAAAAAGGGAGATTGCCGGGGTATATGAGCTTTGATTCTTTTTTATTGATTTTAATTCCTTTTTAAAATCGAAATAATATTTCGGTAGATCAGACCTCTCAACAAATCTCCATGCTTTATCACTTAGGGCCACAAAAGATAGACCAGGAGGAAGCATTAATGCCTTTTGTGAACCACTGATCACTACATCGAGTCCCCATTCATCCATTGGGATGTTAAATACTCCAATCCCTGTAATCGCATCTACCACTATAACCTTGTCGTCATATTTTTTTACAATCTCAGCAATCTCCTTAATCGGGTGTTTAACTCCTGTTGAAGTCTCACTTGCCTGGGTGTATACAGCACGTATTGAAGGATCTGAGTTTAGGGCCTCTTCCACCCACTCGGGTTCCACTGCACGACCCCATTCGACATCTATTGGAATGAATTCTATACCATAGGCCTTACAGATCTCACCCCACCTCTCACCGAATTTACCTCCTCGAATTACAAGGGCTTTATCGCCCTTTGAGAGGATATTTGAAACAGCACCCTCCATAGCCCCTGTACCTGATGAGGTAAAAATCAGGACCTCGTTCTTCGTTTGAAACAGGTATTTGAGCCCCTCTCTTATCTCGGAAAAGATCTTTTCGAACTCTGGCTCACGATGATGCATAATTGGTTCAGCCATCTTAAGCTGTACCTCTGGAGGCAACATGGTCGGTCCTGGTGAAAATAGATATTTCTTTTCCATTTAAAACTCTCCTATTTAAATAATATCATAATATTATTTTAAAATATCCACAATGTCAATAATATCCCATGGTTTTAAAGATTTTTCAAGCCCTTGAATATACTATCCTCCATACCTCCACTTAAGAAAAGGGGAGGCAAGGTGGGGTCATTATGATAGCTAAACCCATATTATTTGATAAAAATTAATTAATAAGGATCCCAGATGGTCATTGCGACGCGAAGCCGAAGCAATCTCTTTCAAATTTTTATCCGGAGCTAAACAAGAAACCTATAAGATTGCCACGCCCTTCGGGCTCGCAATGACTGTTAAAAAAACCTATTTTGAACCTCACCTCCCCAGTCTTTTAAAGTCGGATTTTCAGAGGTCTCTTTTTTGGGGGTTGACTTTTGAAAGGATATTTTCTATTTTTTTATCAGTTTTAAATCTATGGTAAAGATTATTACAAAGACATTAGCAGAGATTTATTTAATGCAGGGCCACTTTAAAGAAGCATACGAAATATATAGAATACTGCATCAAAAAAATCCTGAGGATCAGGAAATTGTAAAGAGACTTAATGAGTTAGAAAAGAGACTGAAGGATTCAAAAAATCTATCCTCAAAAGAGGAAATATTAAATACACTTAAAAGATGGTTGGAAAATATAGAAAAAAGAAAGAAAATCAATGAACGTTTATGAGAAACGAAAGGAAAAGGTTAAAAAGATCATTTCTTCATTAAATCTCGATGCAATTGTCTTTACCAGCTTAGAAAATATTCGTTATCTTTGTGGATTTACTGGAAGTGACGGTCTTCTTCTCTTTACACAAAAAGATACATTCTTTCTTTCAGATTCTCGATACTGGATTCAGGCAGAACAGGAGGTAAAGGATGCAAGGATTATTAAATATAAGAAAAAGGTTGACGGTATCTGCTCGCTAATTTTAGATCTGAGACTTAAAACCTTAGGCTTTGAGTCAAACTCGATTACATTCTCTTTTTACAATTCTCTTTTTAAAAAACTCGAAGAAAATATAAAATTTATACCTCTTGAAGATGAGATAAAAAATCTAAGGGCAATAAAGGATGATACTGAATTAAACCTTATAAAGACTTCAATCAATATCTCTTCAAAGGCATTTGAACATGTAATAGGAATGATTAAAGAAGGTATTTCAGAAAGGGATATTGCAATAGAAATGGAATTTTATATGAAAAAAAATGGAGCCCATGCAGTAGGATTTGATATTATCGTTGCATCAGGAAAAAGATCTTCACTCCCACATGGAAGGGCAAGTAATAAACCTATAGAGAAAGGAGACCTTATATTAATCGATTTCGGTGCTGGATTTGAGGGGTACTATTCTGATCAAACTCGTACAATTATTTTTGGAAAGGCAACAGATGAGCATAAAAAAATTTACAACATAGTTAAAGATTCCCTTAAAAAGGCAATCGATTATATTCGTCCAGGAATATCTATATTCAAACTTGACGAGATTGCAAGAAGTCACATAATCAGTTATGGATATGGAGATTATTTTGGTCATGGTTTGGGCCATGGGATAGGACTCTCAGTCCATGAAGATCCAACTATAAACTGGGAGAATAATGATATTCTTAAAGAAGGAATGGTATTTACTGTAGAGCCTGGTATATATATTCCTGAATGGGGAGGAATAAGAATCGAAGATATGGTCCTTGTGACATCAAATGGATCTGAAATATTGACATATCTTCCTAAGGAACTAATTGAAATTTAATAACCAAACATAATCCTTTCAAGAGGGCTTTAATGTTTCATAAAAAAGGATTGTAGAAAGGAAAAATCCAATGCAAAATTCAACACCTTCTGATCAAGAATGGAAAGAATTATATGAAGCTGCAATTGAATTCAGAAAAATAAATTGCTGGAACTGGATGGACGATAGTGAGCTATTTGGTGTCCAGGATCCTGTAAGTGGTGAAATCGCTTATTGTTGTGTGATGGGATCATTAGGAGAAGTATTCGGTCTGAATGGATATCTTGGATTGGAAGGTCTGGAAGGGTATCTCAGACTGCAATCTTCAGGTAAGAGACTGATAGATCAGGTAGATGCCTTTCTTTGTCAAAAATCTATTTCGGTTACATTTGAAAACAAGAGTGACCTGCAAAAGAAAGATAAGGATGTTATAAAGCGCCTTGGTCTGAGTTTTAAAGGTGAAAAGGCCTGGCCTTTATTTAGAAGTTATAAACCTGGATATTTCCCATGGTTTCTCAATAAAGAAGAAGTGGTGTTTCTAAATATTATTCTAAGGCAGGCAAAAGAGGTGGCCTTAAACTTTAAAGAGAGCTGGCACCTTATTAATCCCCCTTTTAGAGATTGCCTTCTTGTACGTACACCTGAGGGAAAAGGTGGAAATCTTATATGGCGAGATAAGTGGGTAAAATTTCCTTCCCCGAGAAGATTAGAATTAATGTCCCTCCCTCTTGACGAAATCCGTCTAATGAAAATTAAAAAGACATATCCTAAGAAACCAAGCATATGGGAGATTGACCTTTTCTACGCATATATGCCAGTTAGGGAGGGTGAAGAAAGACCATATTACCCGACCATGTTTCTTTATGTAGACCACAACACAGGTTTGATCATAAACGCAGATGTATCATCGCCCAAGGATTATCAATTGAATTTCCAAAACTCTTTTTTAAATCTGATTGAAGAAATAAAATTATTGCCTCAAGAATTGATGGTTAAAAGAGAAGAGGTTTATCTACTACTTGAACCAATTGCTTCATACCTCGGAATTCCACTGGTAATGGTGAAGTCACTTTTAGCACTCGAAGAGGTAAAAAAGGCAATGTTTGAAAGTTTTACCTCACGAAAAAATTTAAAACGAGATGATAACACATCTATTTAAATAAGATTTCCATAAGATAATACCTTTAAAATGATAGAATAGGAGGAGCTTTACTGGAGCGGGCAACGGGGATCGAACCCGCGACCCTCGGCTTGGGAAGCCGATGCTCTACCAGCTGAGCTATGCCCGCTTACTTTTTACTATCCAGATTTTCAATAGCTTTTTTTCCCTTTTTTGTCAAGACCAGCCATAGAGACCATAGAGACCTACAAAAAAGTCAATGAGAGACTGTGTAGGCAGGATCAAAACCGTCTTTTTTATCAGTCATTGCGAGCACACAAGAGGGTACGTGGCAACCTCATAGATTCCTCGATTAGCTCTAAATGAAAAATAATCTTCGCTCGAAAGACATGTTCTTTTTAAAAAAATATCTCTAATCCCTTAAACGTTCCAAGACCAAAATTTATCATGGTTTGTGCTGCAATATTCAATCCTTCTTCAATAAAGATTCTATCAATTCCAGGGACACCGAATGAATAAAAGAGCACATTACGTGTATCATCCCTTACCTTTGTTTTCTCATCCGCACCCTGACAGAGTACACAGATAATATCCTTTTCATCTCTCAGAACGATTTCCCCTTTCTTCAATATAAATTTTCGACTACCCATACCCATACTCATCTCACCCTCGCGGGCTATATCAAGTATGAGTCTGCCTTCAATCCGATCGTAATCAGTAACTGCTACCAGTATCCCAGCACACATCTCTGCCATAAAGTGGGCATCAATTATAAGATTATATTTCGGGAATCCACTATTAACCGTTCTCTTAAGATGCTGTACAAGAGGACAGGAATACACAAAGCTCTGGAAAAATCTATCATAAATATCTATACGTTTTGAAATATCCGCAAGTGTCTCTCTCTTTCGCATCTTTCGGAGGAGGGCCCTCTTATACTTATCAAACTCGAGGCCCTCTTTTAGGGGTTTACAGTCTAAAATGAGTGTCAAACCAAATGGCACACCTGGATACTTCTCTTTGTAGGCATCAGTAATTGAAAAATCTATCCATTCTGACATTTTTTTCCTATTTATAGTAATACGTCACTAAAAATTTGCCAAATTATCGATCTATTATAATATTGAAAAGTATTGTTCGAGTTCGTAATCAGTTACACGAGCACGATATCTTTCCCATTCAACCTTTTTATTCTCGATAAACCTCTCAAATACATGGTCTCCAAGGGCCCTTCTTACAAGTTCGCTCTTTTCTGTTATCTGGATGGCTTCATAGAGATCCTCTGGAAGTGATTCGATTTTATACTTCTTTCTTTCGCTCTCGCTCATCTCATATACATTTCTCTCTATAGGGTCGCTTAAAGGATATTTCTTCTCTATCCCCTCTAATCCAGCAGCAAGCATAACTGCAAAAGCAAGATAAGGATTGCAGGCAGGATCTGGTGAACGATACTCCACACGTGTAGCTGATTCCTTACCAGGTTTGTATACAGGAATCCTGATAAGATCTGACCTATTTCTTAAAGCCCACGATATATATACAGGTGCCTCATAGCCCGGGACTAATCGCTTGTAAGAATTTACCCATTGGTTAGTAATTAAAGTTATCTCTTTTGCATGTTTCATAAGGCCTGCAATATAGTGCTTTGCAATATCAGAAAGATGATATTTATCCTTAGGATCAAAAAAGGCATTTCTGTTTCCTTTAAATAGAGATTGATGTGTATGCATCCCGCTGCCATTTACTCCATAAATTGGCTTAGGCATAAAGCTTGCGTAAACGTTATTTTTTAGAGCAACTTCCTTTACAACAAGCCTATATATCATTGTGTGGTCCGCCATCGTAAGGGCCTCTGAATATTTCAAATCAATCTCATGTTGACTTGGTGCAACTTCATGATGACTATATTCTACTGGAATGCCCATCTCTTCAAGCATTATTACGGTCTGTTTTCTTAGGTCACTTGCTACATCAAGAGGAGTTAAATCAAAATACCCCCCTGCATCAAGGGGCTCTGGCTTTCCCGTAGATCTCTGGAAATAAAAATACTCAAGCTCGGGCCCCACATAGAATGTAAACCCCATGTCTTTTGCCCGTTTAAGGTTCTTCTTTAAAACCCATCTCGGATCACCCTGATGGGGTCTTCCATCAGGTTCAAGGACGTCACAGAACATAGCAGCAACAACATGACCATTAGCCTTCCAAGGAAGGATTTTAAAAGTCGATGGATCAGGCATGGCAATCATATCACTTTCATCTATCCTTACAAAACCGAGGATTGAAGAACCATCAAAGCCCATCCCTTCATTGAGTGCCCTTTCGAGTTCCCTTATTGTAATGGCAAAACTCTTCAGGAAACCGAGGATATCAGTAAACCAGAGTCTTACGAATCTTACATTCTTCTCCTTTGCAAGCCGAAGGACATCTTTTTTTGTGAGATTAGACATATAATTTTCCCCCTTAACTATATAAAATTATTTTTTAATTTAGCATAATTTCATTGATGCGGTCAAATAAGCAAATTTTAAAGTAAGCATCCTTTTTTCCGTGATGAGGTTATATGGAGTATCTGGCAAATTCTTTATGGCGGCCTTGTCATTGCGAGCACCCAAAGGGTGCGTGGCAATCCCATAGATTCCTCTATTTGCTCGGAATAACAATTTAATGGGTGCTTCGGCTTCGCATCGCAATTACCATTTGGGATCGTTCAATTTATATAAAGCTCGAAGGCTTTTTCACTTCATCCCCACTATGAAAAGATTTTTAAATATTTTTCAGAGGTCTCATCTCACGATGTTGACAGTAAATAATTTTTTTGGTTAAATTAATTCAGAAAATTAGGCCCTAAAGGTGCAACCTTGCTATATAAGCGAACTTCTTATAAAAAACAGATAAAGGCACTAACTGAAATCAGTAAGGCTATCTCATCGGACCGTTATCTGGACGATATACTAAAATTGATTGTTACTGTAACTGCAAAGGTTATGGATTCAAAAATATGTTCCTTATGGATATTGGATGAAAAGGAAGGGGCTTTAAAAATTCGTGCAACCCAGACCATGAGTGAAGAATACCTAAAAGAGAGAAGCCTTAAACTCGGGGAAGGCGTTGTAGGACATGTTGCAAAAACGAATAAACCCCTTGCAATACTAGATGTATTAAAAGAGCCACTTTACAAAGAGAAAGAGTTGGCAAAAAAACTGGGTCTTGTATCGATGTTAAGTGTTCCCCTCTCTGTAAAGGATAAGGTTATTGGTGTCATCAACTGCTATACCTCTTATCCCCATGAATTTACAGAAACAGAAAAAGACATTCTCAGTGCAGTTGCAAGTCAGGCAGCAATTTGTATTGAAAATACAGAACTCATGGTAAAAACCAAAGTAATACAGGAAGAATTGGAGGTCCGAAAATTAGTTGAAAGGGCTAAAGGTATTTTAATGAAACGTCATGGCCTAAGTGAGGATGAAGCTTTCAAAAGGATCAGAAAGGCAAGTATGGATAGCAGAAAGACTATGAGGGAGGTAGCAGAGGCAATCCTTCTTGCAGATAAAATGGGGGGCTAAAAAGTTATGAGATTATTTAAAAAAACCTATTTTCTTTAATTTTTCTAAGGTCTTAATAAACTTCTGATTATCTTTCATCCTTCCTATTGTTACACGCGCATAATTTGGATAACCCCACATCTTACCAGGTCTTATAATAATGCCCTCCTCTAATAGGGCCTGAGCCAGTTTGCCTGAATCTATCCCAAAATCAATAAAAACAAAGTTTGCTTGACTTTCTACGTAATTAAAACCTAATCTTTTCAATTCCCTGTAAAAATACTGCCTTCCCTCAGAAACCAGTTTTATGGACTTCTCAATATGAGACCTATCATCTATTGCTGAGACCGCTGCCACCTGAGCAAGTCTACCAACAGGGAAAGGATCTCTTACCTGATACAGACAACGAATCAAATCACTCCTTCCGATTGCATAACCAATCCTTAATCCAGCAAGTCCATATACCTTTGAAAAAGTTCTTAGCACAATCAATTTTTTCCCCTTTTTAATATAGTCCAAACTCTGAGGATAATTTGGATCATTAACAAACTCTCCATAGGCCTCGTCTAAAATCACAATAACTCTTTCGGGAAGCATTGAGAGAAATTTATCCAATTCCTCTTTTGATATAATTGTCCCTGTTGGATTATTGGGGTTACAAATAAAAACAAGTTTAGTCTTTTTATTTACCCTTTTTAGCATCCCCTCAAGGTCATGTCTAAAATCTTTTAACTTTATCTTAATTGGTTTACCTCCCATTATTTGTGTAACATTTGTATATACAGGGAAGGTAGGATCAGCCATAATAACCTCTTCGCCCTCATTTACAAATGCAGCTCCAATAAGAAGAATCACATTATCTACCCCATTTGATATGACAATCATATCGCTGGAGATTTTAAATTTTTTGGCTATAGCATTTCTTAGTTCTGCACACGATGCCTCTGGATAGAGATGAATATTTGGTAACTCCTTCATTATTGCCTTTAAAGCCTTTGGTGATGGTCCAAGAAGATTCTCATTTGAGGCAATCTTAATCCATCTTTTCGCTTTAACCTCCTCTTTTGCCTCCTCGATTGATTTACCAGGTATGTAGGGAGTAATTTTTAAAATACCTCTTCGCGCAAGTTTTTCTATATTCAATCTTTTATCCTTTCTATAATTTAAATCTTTTAAATTTTAACGGATTTAGTAAATAAGTCAAATTTTCATTCAGAGCTAAACAAGAAACCTATAAGATTGCCAGGCCCTTCGGGCTCGAAATGACTTCATCAGATTGCCGCGCACCCTTCGGATACCCACAATGACTGATAAATATTGAAGATATTTCTATTTCTCGTTTATAGGAAAATAGTCTAGTCAGAAGAGTATTGATTCATTGTTTGTGAGATTTTCTAATACTTTAAATTCATAGGAAATCCATCTTAGTTCGGGAAAATAGATAAAAATCCGCTCTTTTTAGATACATATTCAGAAATAGTCTCCCCTATCTTTTCAATCTCAAATGGCTTTGCAATCAAAAAATCGATACCACATTCCTTCATCCGCTCACGGTCGAGTTCCATCCCCCATCCTGTTATCATTCCAACAATTACATTTGGATTTATATTTTTAACCATTCTGCAAATATCCCAACCTGAAATTCCAGGCATACCAAGATCAGTAAGGACAATATCAAATCCTTTCTCTCTAAAAAGTCTAAGACCCTCTTCTCCACTTTTAGCCAAAGTGACCTCATGATCTTCTCTGCTTAGCGCCTTTCCGATAACATCCCTTACAGTCTCTTCATCATCTATAACAAGTATCCTTAAATTTTTCATATTCTTTATTTCTTCTTTTAATTCTTCCTTTTCTGGTAACTCCTCTTTTCCTTTTTCCGCAGGTAAACTTATTATAAATTTTGAACCATTCCCAAGCTTGCTTTCTACTGTAATCTCGCCACCAAATCTTTTTATTATTCCATATGCCATACTTAATCCAAGACCAGTATTTGTAAATGGTTTTGTCGTAAAAAACGGTTCAAATACCTTTCTCTTAACCTCGTCTGACATGCCTATCCCGCTATCAGAAATACTTATAAATACTTTTCCATCTAACTCAAATGTCCTTATCTCAATCCTTCCTCCTTCAGGCATTGCCTCAATCGAGTTGAAGATCATGTTGGTTATAACCTCTCTCATCTCGGAGGCATTGCCCTTTACATGGGATACATCTCCAAGATCAGAAATTAATTCAATATTAATTCCCTTTGCCTGGGCATCGTTTTTCCACTTTGGCTTAGTAATTTCTATTGAATCAAGGATTACTGAATTTATATCTATTAAATGGAGGCTTCCACCATTTCGCTTCCTTGTAAAATCCTGAAGCCTCCGGACTGTCTGAGCACTATCTTTTGCAACCTTTTCTATTATCTTTAAACTCTCCTTTACCTTCTCATCCTGAACCGTATAAAGCAGTAATTGGGCATTGCCAAGGATGGCTGCAAGGGCGTTGTTAAAATCATGTGCAACACCACTTGCCATTTCACCGAGTGCCCTTAGTTTTTCACTCTGTATAAATTGCTCCTCCATTCTTTTCTTTTCAGTTATATCTTTAAGGATGACAATCGTATTTGATTCACCTTTTTGATCCCTTATCCTTCGCGCACTAATCTCAACGTTTCTTTTACTTCTATCTTTTCTAATAATAGTTAACTCAAAATGAGGTGATAGCTTAATCCCTTTTAGTCTTTGAATTTCACGTTCAGCCAAAATACGCCTGCTTTCTTCATCTAAATAATCCCTTATATCCTTACCAATCAATTCCTCACGGCTATAGCCCTGTATCTCTTCCAATTTTTCATTCACATACTTAAATCGATAATCATCTCCAACCACACAAACACCATCAAGTGTGCCTTCAACCACTGTTCTGTATTTCTCTTCTGATCTTTTTATCTCTTCAAGCAATAGGGTATTCTGAATGAATATAGCCAATCCTGAGACAATCGGTTTCAATAAATCAATGAGGTTTTCAGAAAAGGCATTTATAATCTTACTTCCAAAATTGATTGTTCCGATTATCTTTCCCTGATACA
Organism: Deltaproteobacteria bacterium; assembly: GCA_037443425.1. Classification (GTDB taxonomy): domain Bacteria; phylum Desulfobacterota; class BSN033; order BSN033; family UBA1163; genus JBBIOI01. The sequence goes on along the minus strand of JBBIOI010000024.1, from coordinate 17,407 downwards.
TTAGAGGGAGATTCAATAATGATTTTATACCCTCTTTCAATAATTTTTTAGCTACCCATGATTCACCATTGTTTGTATCATTTGTTAAGAACGATTGACCGGTTATAAGAATTTTTTCAAAAATTGTCCCTTTTATTGGAAATTTTTGACCTTCATTCATTTCTGTATAATCATAATCCTTCTCGAGTGCAAATATGGTAAACTCTTTCTGATTTTCGCTAAATATGGAGATACTCATCCTGCTTATATCTACCAATCTCTTTAATTCATTATAGACTGACTTTAATGTTTCTTTTATAGTTAGACCTGATGCAAGCACTTTATTTATGTTATTTAAAACATCTTTTTCGGTCTCTCTCCTTTTTTCATCCGTTATATCCCTTGCAATCTCTACTGTTGCAATAACTTCACCTTTATCGTCCTTTATTGGAAAGATAAAGTGCTGGAATAACCCATTAAAATACTTGGATTCTTTCTCAATATAAAAAGTATCTTTTGTCTTTGTAACTTCAGAGATATGACAATCCTCACATGGTTTATCTAATCTATGAAAGACTTCAAAGCATCTTTCCCCTATAATATCATCCTTTAAGCCAAGACGTTTAAAGGCTGCCTTATTTGCACGAATAATCCTATAATCCTTATCCCTTATAATAATAATATCAGTAACCGCATCAAAGGTCCTTTCCCATTCTGACTTTGCCCTAACTATTTCTGAAAAGAGCTTTGCATTCTCAATCGTAAGACCAATCTGATTTCCTATAGCTTCAATGAGATGTATCTCCCTCTCATCAAGTTCTCTGACCGACCTACCTAAAAGCGAAATAGCACCAACAATTTTTCCTTTGTATAAAAGGGGAACTCCAACGATTGTCTGAATCTCTTCTTCCTTTAATAATGGAATTAGCCTGATTGGCGGTAATTCATCTACACTGCTAATTAATGTCCTCTTTAATTCTATTGCCTTTCCTACTACTCCCTCACCATATTTGAAATATCTTGCCTCTTTTAAAAGAGATTCAGGCTGGCCAAACTGATATTTCATCTCAAGGATACCTTCTTTTTCGTTATATAAAAAGATAGACCCTATATCGAACCCCATTAATCTTGCTAACTTTTCAAGACTATTTTGCAAAACAGTATTTAATTCGAGACTTTGATTGATTAAAGAGCTAAATTCATATAATATTCTTAACTCATTCGCCTGTTCATAAATCTCTTGTTCCATCCTTTTTCGTGGTGTTATATCTTTTACGATTCCATCATAATATATAATCTCACCTGAATTATCCTTGATCACATTTGCAGTAATCAGGACGTCAAGCCCTTTTCCATCTTTCTGTTTAAGCTTTGTCTCAAAGTCTTTAATAAATGGTCTACATGAAATTTCATCCATAAATCTTTTATGATCTTCTGGGTTTAAAAAAGTATTAATAATATTAAGATTTAAAATATCTTCTTTCTTTTCGTATCCAAGTAATTGTAAGCCTGCTTTATTAATATCGAGAAACTTTCCATCTTTTGAGATAACAAATATCATATCCTTTGAGTCCTCAAATATCCTTCTGTATTTATCCTGTGATTGTTTTAATTCATGAACCATCAGATTGAATGATTGTGTTAAAATTCCAATTTCATCTTCTGTCTCGGGTTTGATATGAATATTTAAATCTCCTTTTGGCACCTTACCCATCTCTGTGGATAATCTCTTAATAGGAGATACAAATCTCTTCGAGATATAAATGCTAAAGATTAAGCCAATAACCAATATTATAAATATTGTTTGAATTAGAGACCATGTTAGCTGTTTAATAGGTTTCATTAACTCATCTGAAGGATTCTGGATAACAAGCCTCCATCCCAACGAACCGACGGGTCTTACAATAACAAAATAGTTAATACCTTTATAATCTCGGTATTCGAAGATATTATCTCTTTCTGCAAGTATTTCCTTAAAAATCTGAGGTCTTTCAATATCAAACTGCCAGATGACTTCCATTGGATCTGAATGAACAATTATCCTCCCTTTTTCATCTATTACATAAAGAATCTTTCTTGTTTCAATCTGTGACTGTATTAACATTTTCCATAAACTTTCAAGATTTATTTTTCCTACAATTATACCCGCTATTTTATTATTTGAACTTAAAACTGGGACCCCTATTATTATTGAAGGTTTTAAATCCTTTGTGAGGAATAAATCACCATAATAAGTACGACCTTTCGAAACTACTTTAAACATCTCACTATTGACTGGGTCAATCTTATCAAATGACTTTCTCTCCATCTCATATGATACACTCAATATCTCATAACCACGATGATCAATCAATGCTATTTCTGAAAAATAATCTGTAAGGTATAATAGATTCTCTAAATGCCTTTTTGTATGAATAAGATTTTTATTTATGAAACTTTCATCTTTTTTAATGAATAGAAATTGGTTTTCAATCTTTTTGAAAAAGACTTCAATCCTTTCAGTCATAAAAAGTGCTTCAATACTCTGTCTTTCTAATATGGAACGTTTTAGATCTGCTCGATAAATTCTCAACATGATAAAACCAGAGATTGATATTATAAATGTGGTAAGAAAGATGTATAGTAAAATCCATTTGATGGTAAAACTTCTTTTAATCTTCTTAATAATCAATTCACTTCTCCTCTTAAAAAACGGTTTAATTCTGACTGCAGAATCCTCCAGCCTTTACCAGCCTTTATCGCCTTTATCCTTCCAAGTTTTATATATTTAAGAAAGGTCGGCTTCGAAATCTTTAGGTACCTTATTGCCTCATCTGTTGTTAAAACATTATCCCTTTCTTCTATTGGCATTAATGTTTCTCCATTTATCTCAATTTTTATCGATTTTATTTAAGCAAAATTTATGCCTGAAAAATCGAAAATATTATAAATATTTGATTTTTAATGAAAATTTAATTTTTAGAGGAATCTTCCAGGAGGGGCCTTTTTATAACCTCTCGTAAATACATTTTGTCAGTTTGTGGATAGTTTTTGAACAATTCTTAATAAATGGATTTATCTTTATGAAATGGCTTTTACATCTTATATTTACCGAAGTCTTCTGGTTTCATATTTTCGATTATTGCCTTGAGTTCATCCTGTTCTTCTAAAAGATTTGAGGCTAATAGGTCAAGATTTTTTGTTGCCTCAACAACTGAATCAGCAATAAAGATTGGGGACCTCGTTCTAACTGCAAGGGCGATGGCATCACTTGGTCTACTATCAACAATTATCTCTTTACCTTCAACATTCAAATAGAGGTTTGCATAATATGTGTTATCTTTAAGATCACATATAACTACTTTTGTTAGGGAAGCATTAAATGTATCGAGAATCTGTTTCATCAGGTCATGTGTCATTGGTCGAAATGTAACTATCTCTTCAAGACCCCGTGAAATTGCATCGGCCTCGAAGACTCCGATCCATATCGGTAGTGCCTTTTTCCCTGCAAGATCAACAAGTACAACTACGGGGTTTGAATTTTTTGGATCCAAAATAATCCCCAAAACTTTAACCTCTAACATCTCCCTTTCCATAAATCTCCTTTGAATAATATTTTAATTCATATTTTAACTCTTATAAGAACGATGTCAACCCTCACTTAGTTGACCTCTTGAATTATTGTAAAGTAAACACCTTTATGGACTTCAGTTACAAAGAGAACAATTTTCTTCTTATTGCCCGACGCCTGTCTACTGGAATAGAAATTATCGCTGTTGTTCCTTTTCCCAATTGACTCTGAATCCTTATTGTCCCTTTGTGTTCATCAATCACCCTTTTTACAAAAGTTAAACCTAATCCAACCTTTTCAGGTCTTGTTGAAAAAAATGGATCAAAGACCCTTCCAATATCCTTTTTTCGTATGCCAGTCCCTCTATCAGAGATTGAGATTCTTATGTTCTCATCCTCCTGAAGGACAGAGATATTGATAATAGACCTTTTCTTATTCTCCTTTACCGGAATGACTGCATCGAGGCTATTTTGGAGTATATAATTTAACGCTTTAATTATTAAGGTTCTATCAATAAAGAAATATTCCTCTCCTCTCAGCGATCCTGTTTCAAGATTTAAAGTAACACCCATTTCATTTGCCCTTTTAATAATTGAACGACTCACCTCTTCTATAACCTCTCTTACATCCTCTTTCTTAAAAACAGGGGCTTGAATTAATACAACCTCTTCTATTCTTCGAAGCATTGTCTCGAGTTTGTTTGTTTCATTGACAATCTTATCGAGATAAAATTTACCTTTCGATGATGAGGGTAATGTCTTTTTTAAACGATTTGCATATCCTCCAATTGAAACAACAGGGTTTCGAATTTGATGGGCAATCTCTTCGACCATTAAACCAATATTTGCTAAACGGCTCATCCCTAATCTTTCGGTTTCGAGTTTTTTAAGCCTCTGAATCTCCTGGAAAGAAAATATCAAAAATGTCTCCCCATCCTCCCTAAATGATGATGTGGATAGATTGACAAAGACCTTTTTACCATCCCTTTGCCTTAAGAGTATCTCCCCCTCAAAACCATTCTGATATATGGTGAGATAGATTATATTGGGTAACATATATAAAAGATCCTCATCGAAGAAAAATATCCTTATCCTCTGGCCCTCCATCTCTCTTTTTTCATAACCAAGAAGAATCTCGCTGTAGCGATTAGCAAAGAGTATGTTAGAGTGTATATCAGTCAAAATAATGGCAAAATGTAATAAATCTAAGAGTAAATAACGATTAGTCTCGATTGCTTTCACCATGTATCACATTTTATTTAATTATTTGAAAAAGTCAATAAATATGTTAGAAATTTTTTAAATGAAAATAAATACCGAAGTCTTAATCATTGGTGGAGGCGTAACAGGAGTTGGCATTGCAAGAGATTTATCATTAAGGGGAATACCATGTGTATTGCTCGAAAAGGGAGACCTCCTCTCAGGTGCATCTGGAAGAAATCATGGTCTTTTGCACAGTGGTGCAAGATATGCTGTATCAGATCCTGAAGCTGCAAAGGAGTGTATCATTGAGAATAGAATCCTTAAAAAGATAGCACCACATTGTATTGAAGACACAGGGGGTCTTTTTATCAGTTTGCCTCATGATAGTCCAGAATTTAAAGACCTATTTATAATGTCATGCGAAAAGGCAGGCATCCCTACACAGATTCTATCCCGAGACGAAATACTCTATCTCGAGCCAAATCTAAGTCATGAGATAAAGTATGCTATAAAAGTGCCAGATGGGTCTATAGATCCATTTGAGCTTGTCTTTTCAAATAAGAAAGATGCTGAAGCACATGGGGCAAGATTTCTTCTTCATACTGAAGCCACTCATTTGACAATTCAGGAGAATAAAATAAAGAATGTTTTAGCAAAGGATCTTTTAAATGGTGAGGAATATCTAATTGAGCCATCCTATGTTATTAATTCTACTGGTGCATGGACAAACCGTTTTCTTATGCTTGTGGGTTTAAGATTACCAATCGCATTATCTAAGGGATCGATGCTAATCACAAATCAAAGGTTAAACCAGATGGTGATTAATCGATTAAGACCTCCCTCTGATGGAGATATAATTGTCCCAAACCATACGGTTTCGATCTTAGGGACTACATCTATAAGGGTTGAAAGCCCTGATTACTTTGATGTCACTGATGAGGAGGTATCTCTTTTAATAGAAGAGGCAATAAAGATGATTCCTGCAATAAGATCATCAAGATTTATCCGTGCCTATTCTGGGATCAGGCCTTTATATCAGGGTCAAAATGAAGGAGACGATAGAAGTATAAGTAGGGGATTTGCTTTAATTGATCACGGAGAAAGAGATGGATTGAAGAATCTAATTACAATAACAGGTGGAAAACTTATAACCTATCGTTTAATGGCGGAAAAGGCATCAGATCTTGTTTGTCAAAAGATGGGAATAGATGAACCCTGTTCTACACACATTACCCCTTTGCCTGAGATAAATCAAAAAAAAGAGTTAAAAGACAGACTTAAATTGATTGAAGAATCCTGCATAAAGAAGAAAACCCAAATCATTTGTGATTGTGAACTTGTTAGTAGAGAAGAGATTGAAGATATCTTAAAGTCTGAAACCATGAAAGATCCCTTAGATATTCTTCATCGTTTAAGAATTGCAAAAGGGACATGTCAGGGCGGTTTCTGCATCTACAGGTTTACTGGAGTCCTCATGGAAATAAGAAAGGATATAAACGAACCCATAGAGGTCTTAAAAAAATTACTTGAAGAAAGATGGAGAGGTATTCGTCCAATTTTGTGGGGAGACTCTATTAGAGAGGAAGAACTGATCGAAGGTATATATAAGGGAATTTTAAATCTTAAAGAGTGAAGGATTTATGAAATTTGACCTTATCGTTATTGGAATTGGACTTTCTGGGTTGATGGCTGCAAAAACAGCTGTTGAAATGGGGAAAAAGGTCCTAATTATAGGAAAGGGAATGGGGACAATCTGTCTTTTTTCGAATACAATAGACCTTTTAGGCTCGATTCCACCAAGTGTGAATGTATTAGATGGTATTTGTCAGTGGATAAAAGAATATCCTCGCCATCCATATGGAAAGGTTGATTCTGAAATAATAAAGGAATCACTCAGGGCATTTAACTCCGTATTTCCATCCAATTACACTTTCAGGAATGAAGATGATAGAAACTGTTTGATTCCTACCCCCTTAGGGACATTTAAGCCCACATATTTAATACCACCAACCATGGTTTCATGGAATGGAGGCAAAGAAGAATCCCTTATAAAATCCCTTATAATAGGATTTAGGGGATTAAAAGATTTTTATGCTGATCTTATCTCCCGAAGGATTGGCTGTAATGGAATTACGCTTTCATATCCTGAGTTGATCAGTAATGAAGTTACACAGACTCAGATGGCAAGATTATTCGAAAAGAGGGATTTCAGGGAAATAGTTGCCAAGGAGATAAAAAAATATTTAAAGAAAGAAAGATATATCGGACTTCCAGCAGTGCTTGGAATTGATTTTTCCTCTGATGTAAAGAAAGATTTAGAGCGATTGATAGAGGTAAAGATTTTTGAAATACCAACTCTTCCTCCCTCTATACTTGGCTTAAGAATTTTTAATTACTTCAAACAGTGGCTTATTGAAAAAGGAGCAACTCTTATTTCTGGTTACAAAGTTACTAATTCAATTTTGAAAGGAAAGATCTGTGAGGGTATTGAAGTCTATAATCCACCTAATAAAAGCCTATACATGGCAGACCGTTACATACTTGCCACAGGTCGTTTTATAGGAGGAGGCCTCCAGGCCCAATCAAATTTCATCTCTGAATCGTTATTTAATCTACCTGTCTCATTCACTAGATTCCAAAAAGATTGGTTCGATAGTTCATTCTTTGGCAGACATCCTATACATAGGGCAGGAATTACAGTAAATTCAAATTTTCAACCAATATCTGAAAAGGGAGAAATAATAGTAGAAAATCTATGGGTCTGTGGAACTATTCTATCTGAACATAATTACTTTGATGAAAAGTCTAAGGAGGGAATCGAGATCTCCACAGGATATATGGCAGCAAAAAAGGCTTTTGAAGTATAAACTATGAATGACTTTAAAAATAATTCAGATATCTGTATTCGATGTTCAGCATGTATGGCTGTCTGTCCTGTATCACGTGTAAGTAGTAATTTCCCGGGACCAAAACAGGCTGGACCAGCATCTGAGAGATTTAGAAAGTCAAAAGACCCATCTGTTGATTCATGGATTGAATTATGTATTGGATGTCACCTTTGTGATCTTTCATGTCCCTCAGGGGTCAATATATCTTATTTAAATCTCAAAGCAAAGGCAAAATATCTGGAAGACAAGGGAAGGCCATTAAGGGATTGGTTTTTAAGCCACATACATCTTTTTGGAAAACTGGGAAGTATATTTTCATCTCTTTTTAATATAAGTATAAAAACTTCTGTGATAAAGTGGTTTCTTGATAGGTTTTTGGGGATTGAAAAAAGAAGGAATCTCCCAGAATATTGCAATCAGACACTTGAAAAATGGTTTAAAAGTCATATTTCAAAAGGTAGAAGAAAGGTTGCCTATTTTTACGGATGTTACACAAATACAAATGAGGTTGAGGTTGGTAAGGCTACAATCGAGGTCCTCGAGGCCAATGATTTCGAAGTGATACTACCAAAACAGAGATGCTGCGGGATGCCAATGATTGGTAATGGAGATTTAAAAGGTGCAAAAAAATCTGCACTAAAAAATTTATCATTACTTTTAAGTCCGATTCGTTCCGGTCTTGATATCATATTTACATCTACAAGCTGTGGCTATATGATCAAGCACGAATATTATAGACTTCTTGGTATGCCCGAAGCTAAAGAGATTTCTAATCATTTATTTGATATCTTTGAGTTCCTTAGAGACCTAAAGGAATCAGGCAATCTAAATTTGAGGTTTAAAAGTATCCCATTAAATACTGCTTATTTCGCTCCCTGTCATTTAAAAACCCTTGGCATAGGCCTTCCCGCCATGGAAATACTGAGGCTTATACCAGATCTTAAAATAGAATATATAAATGCTGACTGTTGTGGTTTGGGAGGAACGTTTGGATTTAAAAAAGAAAAATATAATATTTCTCAAGAGATTGGAAAGTACCTGAATGAAGCTATAAAAAGATTAAATCCTGAAATAATACTTACTGATTGTGAGGGCTGTAGGATCCAGCTTAGACACCTCACAGGGAAACAGGTGCTTCATCCAATTCAAATTTTGAGAGAAGCTATTTAATTTAAATGATTTTTAAAAATGAGATTGCTTCGGCTTTGCCTCGCAATGACAATCTGGGGTCACCTTGCCATCCCTTATCTTAAGGGGAGGTATGGAGGGGTTAACTACTTCAGGACTTTCTTTTAGACCTCTTAAAAACAATTTAAAAATATTTTCATAGTGGGGAGGTGGGATGAAAAAGCCTTCAAGCGGATATCTTTTATAGATTAGCTCTATTGATTAATCCCCTTAAATTAATAGCGGTTTTCTTAAGCGATTGTTAGAAATTTATACATTAAAAGCCCGCATTCGAAGGGTTTTGAACCCTACCTCGCCAGTCTTTAAAAAACTTTTTTAGAAGTCTCTCTTTTTTCTTGACAAGATTTTTAACGCTCTATTATAATTATATTGTAACTTTATAATAGTTAAATCTCCATTAAAATTGATGATGGATATGGCAAAAAGAAAAGAGAAGAAACGTGAAGTTCAAACCTTTCCAGTGAATGTACAGAATAAGTCTAAGTTTGAGGTCTTTGGTGAGGAGATGATTGAGAAAGTGGTAAAGCAGAGCGGTAATAGTGGTAGAGTCTATCTTCCTCCAGAATGGGTGGGCAAACATGTCAAGATCATTCGGATCGACTGAAAAAGAGATGAAAAGAAACATTAAAATAAGAAAGATAAAATATGAGGATGTCCCAGAGATCGTTTCTATTCAAGAATCCATCTTACAGAAAAAGGTCTCAAAAAGATGGATTCAGATGGTTGAGGGACATCTTAAAAAACAGGAGGGGGTTGGTTTTGTTGCCTCTAAGGACGATAAGGTAATAGGATTCATAATAGGAGAAATTAAAGGGGAAGGCTTTGGCTTGGAGCAAAGCGGTTGGATAGAGGTCGTCGGAGTTCATCCAAAGTATATGGGAATTGGGATAGGTCGAGTATTGGCCGAAAAACTCTTCTCTTTCTTTAAAAAAGAAGGAATCAGAGACATCCATACAGCCGTTCGCTGGGATGCTGGAGATATGCTTTCTTTCTTTAAGGCTATTGGTTTCGACCGTTCACCATTTATAACACTTACAAAACATTTAGACTGAAAGGGAGCTAAAGATGCGATACTCAGAAACAGGTTTTAACTTAGAAATTGATCTCTCTAAAGGTAGTATTGATAAGGTACCAACTGATCCAAGATTAACAGAACTTCATCTTGGAGGATTGGGTACCAATGCCAAAATCTTATGGGATAGAGTCCCACCAGAAATCGACCCCTTCTCCCCTGATAATCTATTGATATTTGGGACTGGTCTTTTATGTGGGACCCCAGCTCCGGGTGCAAATAGAACTATTGTTTCCACATTTTCACCGCAGACCTTACTGATGGCTTATTCAATGATGGGAGGATTTCTGGCGCCTGAATTAAAATATGCTGGCTATGACAAAATTATTATACGCGGTAAGTCCCCTGACTTAGTTTATCTCTGGATCCATGATGACAAGGTAGAGATTCGGGATGCTAAACACCTAAGAGGGAAAGGCGCCCTTGAAACCTCAGAATTTATTAAGGAAGAGCTAAGAGAACCAAAGGCTCAGGTTGCAGCTATTGGACTCGCTGGTGAGAACAGGGTATACTTTGCCTCTATTGAGCATGGAAGGTCAAGTGCAAGTAGGCTCGGTATTGGTGCGATAATGGGAAGTAAAGGATTAAAGGCAATAGCCGTTCGAGGAACAAAGGATATAAGTGTAGCCCGACCTAATGAATTTATCGAATACTGTAATCAAATTCTAAACTATATACAGCACCGGGTTCAAAACCCAATACCAGGTGTGCCACCTATCCTCTCAAGGCTTGGTTCACCCCAGGAGATGTCAATTCATGATGAGGAGTGGCATACAACAAATTTTGCATGGGGACACGCCCGACATCGTAGAAAGGATTTCTGGACCGAGGAGACTGCTGCGAGATGGAAAGAGATTCAGGACAAGGCTGTGGAAAGACTTATAAGCTGCTACAACTGTCCAATGAAATGCGGGGCAATTATTGCTTATCCTGCTTTAGGAATCTCAAAATATATGATGAAATGTTATTCCAAACTCACCTATGTCATGGCGGCTATGTCAAATGATTTAGAATTCGGTTTTAAGATTGCTGGTCTTGGCCAGGAATATGGAGTAGATGGATACACAACCCCACAGGTCATGGCCTTTGCTGTCGAGCTTTATGAGGCTGGCATCTTGACCGACAAAGAACTACCAAAGTTTCCATCAAGCAATGAAGAGAGATTCTTTTATCTACTCGAAAAGATCGTCCGTAGAGAAGGTATTGGAGACATCCTGGCCAATGGTGTCTATTTAGCAGCTCGTCAGATTGGTAAGGGTGCAGAGGCATTTGATCACAATACAACAAAGAGACACGAACAGATGGTTATTAAATTAGGAATGCTTAACCCCATTTATTTCTTGATGTATAGTACAGGGGAAAAGCTAAATATAACTCAGATTGAAGGGCAAACCCCTCAGGCTCCGTTACCCGATGATGTTAGAGAAGATTTTGTAAGGGACTGGATACATCCACCACATGAATGGGCAGAAGATTTTAAAGAATTTATTCTCAGATGGGGAACGAGCCCAGAATATCAATTCCCATTTTATCCCCCTATTGATGTAACATGTAAACTTGTTGAATGGCAGGAAACAATGCACTATATAGATGATTGCACCGGGATCTGTGCAGGGCTTTCATCTTTTCCAATAAAGCCACCTTATCATATCCATAATCTCCCTCTTATCATCTCAAGTGCTACAGGACTCGATATCGATGAGGCTGAACTCTGGAAGATAACTCGAAGAAACAGAAATCTTGTTAGGGCAAACAACGTAAGGAGGGGATTAAGGAGAAAGGATGAGAAGCCACCCGATGATCACTGGAAGAAAAGGTTTCCCGAATACGAGGCAAAGTTACTTGATGAATACTATAAATTTAAAGGCTGGAATAAGGATGGTATTCCAACGAAAGAGACCTTAAAGCAATTAGACTTAGATTATGTAGCCGAAGACTTTGAAAGAAGGGGTATTTATGGAAACGAAGAAGAATAAAAAGAAAGTTAAGGTTATAAAGATTGACCTTGAAAAGTGTAATGGTTGTCGTGCATGTGAGGTGATCTGTTCTGCCCATCATGCAAATCCAAAATACAGTATCAATAATCCTGCAAGAAGTCGAATTCGAATCTACTCCCATCCAATAAAGAATATCTATCTTCCTGTTTATGCAAGTGAATACACCCCAGCAGAGTGCGCTGGTAGAAATAAATACATAATGAATGGCGCTGATTATGAGGAATGTGCATTTTGCGGGGCATCATGTCCATCAAGAGACCTCTTTAAGGAACCAGACTCTAAGCTTCCTTTAAAATGTGATATGTGTGAAGATGACCCCTCCTTAAAAGAACCCCTGTGTGTACAATGGTGTATTAATGATGCTCTTGTTTATGAAGAAAGGGAGGAAGAGGTAGAGGAAGAGGTAGAGGAGGAGGTCAAACTTGATGAAATGGAGACCGCCTTAGAATCCTTGATTGAAAAATATGGTCTCCAGAAGGTTGCAGATGCTATGACCCGAATGGCATCAAAAAGTTAGAAATACAAAAGATGAGGATAAATGATAATGGATTCATTACCACTTTCTCAATTCAAAGTTGTAGCAGATGGAATTAAAGAGTTGGGTGGTGAGGCATTTAAATTATGTTATCAGTGTGGTCTATGTGAAACCCAATGTCCATGGAATCATGTAAGAAGATTTTTTATTCGTAAAATGATACATCAAGCCCAACTTGGCATAATCCCCTTTGAATCAGAAGACATATGGTTATGTACAACCTGTCGTAAATGTGTAGAGCGATGCCCAAGAGGTGTAGAAATAATAGATATTATGAGAGCTCTTCGCAGGATAATGGTCCCTGATGGCGTTGTGCCTGCAAGCATCCCTAATCTAAGAAGCGTAATGACAAGCATTGCAAGTGTTGGTAATCCATTCAAGCAAGAGAAGGATCGCTCTGGATGGGCTGATGGACAATCCATAAAATCCTTTACAGAAGGAACAGAATATCTATACTTCCCCTGCTGTTATCCAGCCTATGACCCGAGGCTAAAAAAGGTTGCCCTGGCAACAGCTCATATCCTTAACACTGCGGAGGTAGATTTTGGTTTACTTGGATCAAAAGAGAACTGTTGTGGTGAAAGTGTTCGTAAGGCGGGAAATGAAGACCTATTTAAACGCTTAGCTCGAGAAAATATAAAAACATTTATTGAAAATAGTGTAAAAAAAATACTTGTCTCCTCACCCCACTGCTACCATACATTTAAAAATGAATATTCTGAATTTAAGGTAAATTTTGAAGTAATCCATATAACTCAGTTTTTATTTAAACTTATGCAAGAGGGAAGAATCAAATTTAAAAAGGATTATCTGAAGAAAGTAACTTATCATGATCCATGTTATTTGGGCAGGCACAATGGTATATATGATGAACCCCGAGAGGTTTTAAGCATGATACCTGGTTTAAAACTTGTTGAAATGAGTGAATCAAGGGAGGGTAGTCTTTGTTGTGGGATGGGAGGAGGCAGAATCTGGATGGAAACCGCAAAGGGCGAGAGGTTTTCAGACATTAGATTAAAGCAGGCTATTGATACCGAAGCTCAGGTACTTGTAACATCTTGTCCATATTGTATAACGCAGTTTGAAGACAGTAAGTCAATGCTTAAGGAAAACGAATCTATAGAGATTAAAGATATTACAGAGATTATCCAGGAGGTTATCTAATAAAAAATAAAGAGGTTTAAAGAGGTGGAAACACAACAGATTAGAGAGCTTTTAAAAAGATTAACTCAAAGCAATTTTGGAGACGTAATGGTCATTGGTGGTGGGATAAGTGGGGTTCAGGCTTCGCTCGATCTTGGTAATTCAGGTTTTAAGGTATATCTGGTAGATAGGGCACCATCAATTGGTGGCCATATGGCACAACTTGATAAAACCTTTCCCACCAATGAATGCTCCATCTGAATACTATCCCCAAAACTGGTCGAGGTCGGCCGGCATCCAAATATAGAGGTATTGACCTATACAGAGGTGGATAGTGTTACAGGGGAGCCCGGGGATTATAAAGTTACTCTTATTAAAAAGCCAAGATATGTGATTGAAAGCCGTTGTACCGGATGTACAACATGTATGGAGTACTGTCCTATAAAGATACCTGATGCATTTAACCAATCAATTTCAAAAAATAAAGCAATCCATATATACTTTTCCCAGGCAATCCCCCTTGTCACCTATATAGATGAAAATTGTATCTATCTTAAGGAGAAAAAATGTCGTATCTGTGAGGCAGTTTGTGAAAAGAAGGCTATTGACTTCACTCAAACACCCCAAAAAGTAGAGATAAATGTTGGTGCCATAGTACTTTCACCTGGTTTTGAGCCCTTTGATCCACGGATCTTAAATCACTATGGTTATGGCAAAATGCCTAACATATTAACAAGTATGGATTTTGAAAGGTTGCTAAGCTCTACAGGTCCATACGAGGGTGAGATAAGGCGAACCTCAGATCTTAAACACCCAAAGAAACTTGCATGGATTCAATGTGTTGGCTCAAGACAGGTTTTACCCGGAAGTAATAGCTACTGTTCAGCAGTATGCTGTACTTATACACAGAAACAGGTTATTTTAACAAAGGACCATGACCCAGATGCAGAGTGTGTTGTCTTTCATAACGATATTAGGTCGTTTAGTAAAGATCTCGAGAGATTTTTCCATAGGGCAGAAAGTCTACAGGGAGTTAGATTTATTAGAAGCTATGTATCTGTTGTAAGAGAGATCCCTGAAACAAATAATATTGTAATAAGATATACAACCCCTGAAGAGGGGGTGAAAGAAGAAGAATTTGATATGGTCGTTTTATCTGTTGGACTTAGTCCACCATCAAATTCGAGAGATCTCGCAAAAAAGGTCGGTATTGAACTTGAACCTCATGGATTCTGTAAGACCAATCCTTTAAACCCGATTGAAACTACTCGACCCGGAATCTTTGTAAGCGGTGCATTCAGTGGACCTATTGATATCCCTGAGTCTGTCTATTCAGCAAGTGGTGCCTCTTCAAAATGTGGAGAGCTCCTGAATTACAGGAGGGATAAAATAACAAAGGAAAGGATATATCCACCTGAAAGAGAGGTTTCTTCAGAAGAACCAAAAGTTGGGGTATTTGTGTGCCATTGTGGCGCAAATATTGGAAGGGTTGTAGATGTCCCATCTGTCGTTGAATATGCATTAAGTCTACCAAATGTAATCCATTCACAGGAACAACTCTTTTCATGTTCAACCGAGTCAACTAAGCAGATAATGGAGGTCATTCGTGAAAAAGGATTAAATAGAGTGGTTGTAGCTGCTTGTACACCAAAAACGCATGAGCCGACATTTAGAGATTCCCTTCGAGAAGGAGGGATCAATCAATATCTAGTAGATATGGCAAACATAAGGGAACATTGTTCCTGGGTTCATTCTCGCGAAAAGCAAGAGGCTACAGAAAAGGCAAAGGATCTGCTTAGGATGTCTCTTTTAAGGTCTTTAAAACTCGAGGCATTAAAAGAATATGAAATCCCTGTAACCAAGAAGGCCCTTGTTGTTGGAGGCGGAATAGCAGGCATGATATGTTCCCTCTCTATTGCAAACCAGGGATATGAAGTCTATTTAATTGAAAAGGAAAATGAGCTTGGTGGGATGGCTCGCAAAGTATATTATAACCTCGAAGGAATAGACATTCAGGCTTATCTAAAAGATCTTATCCAAAGGGTCTACAGACACCAGCTAATTCATGTATATACTAATGCTTCAATCGTAGAGACAACAGGATATGTTGGTAATTTTATAACAAAGTTTAAAACAGACCGGGGATACTTTGAGATAAGTCATGGTGCAACAGTAATAGCAACAGGTGCTGAGGAATATAAACCCTCGGAATATCTTTACGGACAAGATGAAAGGATTATGACAGGCTTAGAGCTTGAGGAAAAGATTGCAAAGCGAGATGAAAAATTAATTAATGCTCAAACCCTTGTAATGATCCAGTGCGTGGGAAGTAGAAACGTACAAAGAAATTACTGCTCAAGGATATGTTGCAGTGAATCGGTAAAAAATGCATTAAAATTAAAAGAACTGAACTCAAATATTGATATATACATACTCTTCAGAGATATGAGGACATATGGGTTTATAGAGGACAAATACCGTGAATTGGCAAATAAGGACGTTAAGTTTATAAGATATGATCCAGATGATAAACCCCAGGTAGAGGTTATCAAAGAAGGAAACCAAAGCATCATCAGGGTTACTGTTAAAGACCAGCTCTTAGGTGATAGACTCGAGATAGATACAGATTTTTTGTCATTGGCCTCTGCTATTATACCCCCGATGGGGAATATCGAAATTTCTCAATTTTTCAAAGCATCATTGGGACAAGATGGGTTTTTTAAAGAGGCGCATGTTAAACTAAGACCTGTTGATTTTAGCGAGGATGGGGTCTATCTTTGTGGAATGGCTCACTATCCAAAACATATTAGTGAGGCAATAAGTCAGGCATTTGGGGCTGCAGGAAGGGTTTTGACACTATTATCACATGATACTGTAGTAACCTCAGGTTCTGTATGTGTAGTAGATGAAAAGAAGTGTATGGGATGTGGTGCTTGTATTGAGGCCTGCACATATGGAGCATTAACATTTTATGAAACGAAGCAAGGGAATAAGGTAAAAGTTAATCCTGTACTTTGCAAAGGTGATGGACTCTGTAATTCAAAATACAGTTAAAACACTATACAGATGAAGAAATTTTATGTCAGATTGATACAGCATTTTCGGAAAGATAAGATAAAGGAGTTTATTAAATAATGAGCACAGCATTAAAATTTAAGCCTAAAATAATAGGTTTTGTTTGCAACTGGTGAGGATACGGCGCTGCAGATATGGCCGGAGTTTCCAGGCTACAATACTCAAATGAGATAAGACTTATCCGTGTAATGTGCAGTGGGAGGGTTGACCTCTCTTTTGTTATCTGGTCCTTTTATAAAGGTATGGATGGGGTATATATAGGTGGTTGCAGGCTTGATGAATGTAAATATACAACACATGGGAATTATTATGCATTAAATATGGTTCTTCTCGTTAAAAGGATAATGGAACATATCGGAATCAACCCTGAAAGGATAAGAATCGAATTTATGTCATCAGCTGAAGGTGGTAAGTTTGCAGAAACCGTAAATGATTTTATAAAAGATATTAGAGATTTAGGACCGCTTGGAAAACCAGAAGGCATGAACGGAAAAGAATTAGAGACTAAATTAAATGATATCTTAAAGCTTGTTCCTTATATTAAGATATCGAAAAAAGATAAACTCTCTTTAAGAATCAAGGACACTAATCAGTGGAATCAAATTTTTACAAAAGAAGAGATAGATTCACTTCTCCGTGAAATACCATCATATTATATTGATCCAGAAAAGTGCCAGGCCTGTATGACCTGCGCAAGGAGATGCCCTGTTGATGCAATATTAAGTGGGAGAAACTTGATACATATTATAAATCAGGATAAATGCATAAAATGTGGAAC
>JBBIOI010000023.1:0-34518 GCA_037443425.1 Deltaproteobacteria bacterium | reverse complement strand
CTAAGAAAGATGAATAATAAAATGATAGCTATACTTGATAATGGATATGAGATTGAAACCGATCTGGTATTTGCTGGAAAAGGAGTAAGACCTAATACTGATTTGGTAGTGCAAAGTGAAATAGAGGTAAAAAGAGGAATAATTGTTGATGATTATCTTCAGACAAATGTCGAAGGTATTTATGCTGCAGGAGATGTTGCTCAAGCGCCCGATTTCTTTTCAGGGGAGAGGGTTAATTATGGTCTCTGGATATCAGCAATAGAACAAGGAGATATAGCTGGAAAGAATATGTTGGGAGAAAAAGAACCTTATCCTGGTAATCTAAGGATGAATGTTTCCCGTATCTTTGGGGTTTCAATTGCATCCATAGGTGATCTGGACTCAGAAAGGATTTGTGAGAGTTTAATAAAAAGAGATGAGAAGAATAATATCTATAGAAAAATCTGCCTCGATAAGAATGGAATAATTATCGGTGCTGTGTTGATAAACCAGATTGAAGACCTGGGTATAATTCATAATCTTATACGAAAAAGGAAAGATATATCCTTTTTAAAAATTGGATCATTATGGAAATCTCCACTACATTATGGACTCATTTATAAGTATATCCTTACAGGAATACTTAAATGAAAAGACTTAATGCTATAACTGATGTCCCTGGTATAGAGGTTGGTCATTCGAGCGATTTTAAGGCCATGACTGGCTGTACTGTAATCCTCTGCGAAGAAGGTTCGGCCTGCGGGGTTGACATTCGAGGTGCGGCTACAGGAACAAGACAGATTGACGCACTCATTTATGGCCATCTAATTGAAAAGATTCACGCCATCCTATTAACTGGAGGAAGTGCCTTTGGACTTGATGCAGTGGGTGGTGTTATGTGTTATCTTGAAGAAAAGGGTAAAGGCTTTGATGTTGTTAAAACAAAGGTACCAATAGTTCCAGCAGCTGTGATATTTGACTTAGGTATTGGGGATTTTCGTAAAAGACCTGATTTCAAAATGGGCTATGAGGCTTGCCTCAATGCAGGCAAAAGGGTTGAGGAAGGAAGTGTAGGTGTTGGAACTGGGGCTACAGTAGGAAAACTCTTTGGAATCGAACAGGCAACTAAGGGAGGTGTTGGTACTGCAAGCATATTGGGTCCTGATGGATTGATTGTTGGCTCACTTGTTGTTGTAAATGCCTTTGGTGATGTGATTGATCCTTTATCAAAAAAGATTCTGGCTGGTGCACGAAGGTCTAAAAAAAGTCTTAGGTTTGCCGATACATCAAAATTGATGAAGAGGGGGGTAACCAGAAAAGAGTTTGCAATGGGGTTTCCCTCTTCAAACCTTTTCAATACAACACTCGGAGTCATAGCCACAAATGCTAATTTATCGACAAAAGAACTTAATCAGGCTGCTAAAATAGCTCACTCGGGCCTGGCAAAAATGATTTCCCCTGTTCATACAACATTTGACGGAGATATCCTATTTTTAATCTCATATGGTAATAAAAAAACCAATGTAAATACCCTCGGCCTGCTTGGAGAAATAGTCTTGATGGAGGCTGTAAAAAGGGCTATTGTAAAGGCCGATGGGTTTGGGATAATACCTGCTTATAAGGATATTATTTAGATAACATGAGTTCTGGTCGTGTTGAGACCATTTCGCATTGCCAGAGAGGGATATGGATTCTATGGATTATCTTCCAACCATCTTCCTTTTTTATAAGCTCATCAATATACCTTAAGCCTCTAATAATAACCCGATTATCATCCTCACTTTCACGATTAAGAAAGACTATACAATAAGTATCTGCCTTTGCATTATTATCTTTAATATCAATCATCATACTCCCAATTATGTGATGCGAATACTTGAACTGTGTAATACCGCGTAGACCTTCAGCAATATCTTCTTTTCCAATCAATATCTTTTTACCCCCATCATATTCACATTTAGAATCCGATGTAAAACATCTTTTTAGCAAATCAAAATCTCGACTATCAAGGCCATAGAAATAGCACGAAATCACCTCACGTATGGCATCTTTTGCAATCATCTCAGAGATTAAACCTTCATTGTCTTTGTTTAAATAACTATTCTCCATATTATATCCCCCTTTCAGATTCGATTCTTTATTCTAAAGTTTTCAACTACCTTAGTTGACTATTTTTATATATTTGCTAATATTTTCGTGAATGGACATTTTAAATCTCTTAAAAACGAGAAGATCAATCAGGGTTTATAAAGATAAAGATGTTCCTAAGGAGCTTCTTCTTAAGATTCTTGAGGCTGCAAGATGGGCCCCTACAGGAGCAAATCTTCAACCATGGCACTTTATTATTATAACTGATAATGAAACAAGAAAAGAAATCGGAAAATTAGCACGTTTCTTATTTATAAAGTCCTCTCATGTTGAAAAGGCACCTGTGGTTATTGCCCTTTGTTTTGATACCAAAAAAGGAAAATATGGAAGATATAATGTAACCCTTGCGGGTGGAAATATAATGACCATGGCCCATAGCCTTGGTCTTGGAACATGCTGGATTGGTGCATTTGATGAAAAAGGTGTTAAAAAAATACTAAATATACCAGATAATATTGAGATTGTTGGCTTAATAACCTTGGGTTACCCTGACGAAGAGGCTATAGCTCCGCCCAGAATTGAACTTGAAAAGGTAATCCACTGGGAATCTTGGGATAATGTCAAAAGAAAAGAGCTGAAAGATAGCTTATTCAAATCAGGTCCCCTATCTATCTTTAAAAAGATTCTAAGGATAATCACTCGGTAAAGGAAAGTATCTAAGACGAATTTCCAGATTATCTCCCTTTTTGATAGCCTTTAATTTATTAGATATTGAAATTTAATATAGAAGATGATATGATTTTTTTATAATAATTATATTCCCTATAAATAAAGAGGTGAATCTTCTTATTTGAAAGAGCTACAGGAAGAATCAGTTGAGAAGGTTTTATTTGACGATATTCAAATAGCAAATACACTTTTTGGCGCACATAGTGAAAATTTAAAGCGGATTTCAAAAACCATAGGCGTAAAGATTAATGCCAAGGCAAATGAACTCACCATTCAGGGTGAACCAGTCGATATAGAGCTTACAAAAAAGGTCCTCACCAGTCTTTATTCCCTCCTAAAAAAAGGCTATCCACTTTATCCTATGGATATAGACTATGCGGTTCGTATTGTATCGGATGACAGTTCTGTTAATCTTGAAGATATCTTTCTTGATACAATATACATCTCCTCCAAGAAAAAGGTTATAACCCCAAAGAGTATCACTCAAAAAAGATATATTGATGCCATAAGAAAGTTTGATCTAGTTATAGGAATTGGCCCTGCAGGGACAGGAAAAACCTATTTGGCAATGGCAATGGCAATATCTTCGCTAATGAAACAAGAGGTAGAAAGGATTGTTTTAACAAGGCCTGCAGTTGAGGCTGGAGAAAAATTGGGATTTCTTCCTGGGGATATCTATGAGAAGGTCAATCCTTATCTTAGACCTCTTTATGATGCTTTACATGATATGATGGAGTTTGATCGGGCATCAAGGCTTGTAGAAAGGGGAGTGATTGAGGTAGCCCCCCTTGCATTTATGAGAGGCAGGACATTAAACGATTCTTTCGTAATCCTTGATGAAGCACAAAATACAGGCCCTGAACAGATGAAGATGTTTCTTACAAGGTTAGGCTTTGGCTCAAAGGCAGTTATTACTGGTGATATCACCCAGATTGACCTCCCAGAGAATAAGGCATCTGGTTTAATCGAAATTCAATCCATTTTAAATGGTATAGAAGGCATTCAATTCATCTACTTCACAGACAAAGATGTTGTTAGACACCCCCTTGTCTCTGATATCATCAAGGCTTACGAAAGGGCCGAAGCAAAAAAAAGGTCTAAGAATCAGCCAATCATATAAAAAAATCTTATGAACAAGCTAATCAAAAAGTTCATCTCCAATCTCCCATTAATTAAAAATAAGATGGAAAAGAAAGATCAATTGGGTAAAAAATTATTTAAAGCCCAAAATCATCAAAAACTATTAATCGGCATCGTAACAGCATTCATTATTACTCTTCTAATCTCTCCTACAATGCAACAGGGCTTAAAAGAATATAAATTGGGAGACATTGCCACAAAGGATATAAAATCAACGCAAGACCTCCTTATTGAAGATGAGAAATCTACCGCTAAGAAAAAATTGGAGGCAGAAAGATTGATACCTGCTATCTATGACTACGATCCAGCCCCACAAACTGAAGCAGAAGAATTTATTAAGTCTATCTTAAAACCAGAAGATGGACCTAAACTAAGAAAACAGCTGGAAACTCACTTCCCTAATAGCCTGAATCAAAAAGAATGGAATATTTTGGAGAAAGAGAGACTGACTCCCTATCTTAGAGAGACATTTTCAAAGGTAGTGATACCAATTTTAAAAAACGGGATCATAAATGATAAAGACCTATTGTATTTAGAATCAAATAAAGGGATCATCATTCGCGATATTCAAACGCAGAGAGAGAAAAAAGATGATCCACCTTTTAGTTTTTTTGATTTAAAGGAGGCAAAGGTTAAACTGAGAAAAGAAGTTGGTATCATTGTTGACTCTAAAAGAAAAGAGATTGCCTCAATAATTATAAAGATTGCTGAAAACTTTATAAAGCCCAATCTTACATTTAATAAGAATGAAACCGAAGATCGAAAGGCAAAAGCCAGAGAGGCAGTTCATCCTGTATATTATCAAATAAAAAGAGGAGAGGTAATCTTAAGAAAAGGGGACCGAGTAAAAGAGGACCATCTGATAAAGATAAGTGCAATAAGAAAGTCGCAAGAAAAAGGTCATATGTTATCCTTGATTATTGGGATGGGAATCTTAAGCTTTATATTCCTTGTAAGTCTTTATCAATTTTCAACAAAGAATATCAGAAAAATCTCCCTTTCTTTGAAAGACCTCTTGTTTTTCTCAAGTACACTTGTGGGTGGAATAATGCTTCTGAAGATTTATCAATTTATAACTGAAATCCTTGGTGGAGAATTTATATCTATCCCTGCATCGTCCTATTACTATCTATTTCCATTTGCAAGTGGTGCAATGCTTATAAGAATAGCTATCAACTCAGAGGTTGCTATTGTATTTTCAATACTTTCGAGCTTCTTTTCTGCATCTCTAATGGGAAATCAATTGACACTATTTATATTCATCTTCATTGGAAGTATCATTGGTGCCCACAAAGTTGCTCAATGTGAAAAGCGGAGTACTATCCTCAGAGCAGGCCTAATGGTAAGTGGAGTAAATTTAATTATGATATTTGGATTCAATCTCATCTCTGGAAATCCTTTTAAAACAACCCTTCTCTCAGACCTTTCAATGGGATTTTTAGGAGGACCGCTCGCATCTGTAATAACACTTGGGGTTACCTCTATTATTGAGAGTTTATTTGGTTATACAACGGATATAAAACTACTTGAACTTGCTAATATGGATAACCCCATCCTGAAAGACCTTGTACTGCAAGCCCCTGGAACCTACCATCACAGTATTATTACTGGAACCCTTGTAGAGGCGGCTGCTAAGTCTATATCCGCAAATCCCCTTCTTGCAAGGGTAAGTGCGTATTATCATGATATAGGAAAGCTTAAAAAGCCACTCTACTTCATAGAAAATGCTGGAGGGATGGAGAATAAGCATGATCATCTTTCGCCAAATATGTCAAGTTTAATACTGATTTCTCATGTTAAAGATGGGGTTGAGCTTGCTCGTGAGAACCATCTTGGAGATAAGATTACAAACATAATCCAGCAACATCATGGAACAAGTTTGATTACATACTTCTATCAGAAGGCAAAAGAGAAAGAAGATCCTAAGATTTGTCCAATAAACGAAGAAGATTTCCGTTACCCTGGGCCAAAACCTCAAACAAAAGAGGCAGGGATTGTAATGCTTGCCGATGCTGTAGAGGCTGCCTCGAGGACACTTACAGAACCAACACCAGCACGTATTAAGAATCTTGTTCAACGCATAATAAACAACATCTTTCTGGATGGACAATTGGAAGAGTGTGAGTTAACACTTAAGGACCTTCATAATATCGAGGAGAGTTTTACAAGGATACTTACTGGAATCTTTCACCAAAGGATTGACTATCCTAAAATGAACAATAATGAATCAAATGAAAAGAGGAATAATGAAGATCTGGATACGAAATCAGCAAAAACATATCCGTTTAGACTTAAAAAGGGTGAGAAGTGTAGCAATTAAAATCCTATCTGAATTAGGCCTACCGGATGCCGAACTTAGTATCTTATTCGTAAATGACACCGAGATACAGAGATTGAATAAACATTATCTTCGTAGGGATAAGCAAACCAATGTACTGGCCTTCCCGATGAAGAAGGGGGAATTTTCTTGCCTTCATCCAAATCTCCTGGGTGATATAGTGATATCAGTAGAGACTGCAAAAAGACAATCAAACAGATTTGGTCTTAACTATATGGAAATGGTTATACTCTTGATGATCCATGGAATTCTTCACCTTGTCGGTTATGAGCACGAAGAATCAAAAATAGAGGCCCGAAAAATGGCTTTAAAACAGAAGGAACTTTTTAGATTGGCTGTAAGAAAAGATTAATAATTGACACTTCCACCCGATTCTCTTAAAATTTTTAAAAATTCAAATTATAGGAACTAAAATGAAAAGTTATGTCTTCTTCTCTGATTTGAGAGTAACTTCTGAAAAGACGCTCCTTGATAAAATAGATATCCTTCTTGATCGAGTAGAGATAAGAAGAAAAATAAGGGAAAAGGATCTCGTAGCCATTAAGCTACATTTTGGAGAAAAAGGAAATACAGCCTATATCCGACCTATATTTATCCGAAGGATTGTGGAGCGAGTAAAGAAATTAAAAGGGAAGCCCTTTCTTACAGATACAAATACGCTTTATACTGGTTCTCGATCAGAAGCCATCTCCCATTTAACTACAGCTTACCATAATGGTTTTTCATATGAAGTAGTTGATGCCCCTATCATTATTGCAGATGGCATAAGGGGTAATAGCCAGGTAAAAGTAAAGATAGACAAGCCTATATTTAAGACAGTGTCCATTGCGCATGAAATATATATGGCAGATGTACTCCTGAGTGTTGCACATTTCAAAGGTCATGAACTTTCCGGTTTTGGTGGAACACTAAAAAATCTTGGAATGGGTTGTGCAAGTCGCGAAGGAAAATTAAGTCAACATTCAAATATTTCTCCACAGGTTAAAAGCAAGATATGTAAGGGATGTGAAATATGTGTCGATTGGTGCCCGTCAGGCGCTATATCTATGACCTCAAATCAATCTGGTTCAAAAGGTACTGCATTAATCGATATAAAAAGGTGTATTGGTTGCGGGGAGTGTATAATTTCCTGTCCTTCGGGAGCCATACAAATCCAGTGGAATGAGACAATTCCTATATTTCAAAAGAAGATTGTTGAATATGCATATGGTACTATACAAAGAAAAAAAGGAAAGACTATATATCTTAATTTTTTAACCCAGATCTCTCCTGCATGTGATTGCTATGGATTTTCAGATACACCAATTGTAAAAGATATTGGTATACTTTCATCCGAAGATCCTGTTGCTATTGATCAAGCCTCTGTAGACTTAGTGAATAATGAAGAGGGGGATAAATCCTCTAAATTATCTGCAAACTGGGGTAAAGGTGAAGATAAATTCCGAGGCCTCTATCCAGAGGTTGATTGGAGTATTCAGCTCTCATATGCTGAAGAAATAGGACTTGGAACAAGGCAGTATGAGTTGATAAAGATATAGTTCTTCTTACCAGTTTAATCTAAATACGGTTAAATTTTTTTCACAATTTAATTATACCATTACAAAAAAATGGTACCACATTAATTATATCTGTTTGTCCACAAAAGAGGATATCTTCAGTGGCGCCTAAATCAATCAATTCCTTTCCATGCCGAGAGAGGTGGAGTGCACCCACGAGATTTTCTTCAAACCTCTGATAAATAAGAAGGGCAGCAAGGGCAGAGTCTGTTAAACATAGCCTTTCTTTTCGCTTTATTATAAGGTCAATTAGCATGCCTCCGCAGACGCTATCCTCCAATGAAAAACTCCCTTCATCCCCTGCTGGAAATATAAGAATGTCCGACCCATTTCTCAGACATTCTTCTACGACTGCACTTATATTCAAAAAACTTCCAACGATCACCCTCCTTGCAGAAGATACAAGATAAAAGGCCCTTGTCCCATTTGTGGTTTTAAGAATTAATCTTTTTCCTCTTATCTTATCATAAGTATATTCCTTTGGTGAATTGCCAAGATGAAATCCTTCAATCATACGACTATCTCTCTCACCGCCAAGAAGCACCTCTCCCTCTGGAAACTCTTTAAACTTACTTAGGGCCTCTTCCACTGTCCTTACAGGGATAACCTCTTTAACCCCTTGTGAAAATGCATGAACAATTACAGATGTTGCCCTTAAGACATCTATTACAACAACAGTTTTATCAAAAATGCTATCAAGATCAGGTTGATTTGGAAGAAGTTGAATATCAATGTTCATAAAATAAGGCCCAAATTTTAATCTATTGAGTAGACCATAACCTAAATATTTGATTCAAAATCTCTTTCTTCTTTTTTAGCATCTCCTGTTTTGATCGGCATCTGATCTGGCCTGCAGCAGCACCGGGATGTCCATCTCCAATATTAAGACAACGCATGATTTCTCCTATATTCTTATTTGGATTCTTTTGATTCCCAATAATCGAAAGTGACATAGAAAAACCAATATTGTTGCTTTTTACTCCTTGATCAAGTAGTGAGTAAATCTCTAATACCCCCAAAGCTTCGGGATATATGAGGAAGGCAAGGTTTTTAAATAGGTGGGGTCTTCTTTGATATGAAGTCAGATCTATTATAACAAGCTCTTTTGCCTCATCCTGGTCAAGAAAAAATGAAGACTCTTTAATAATCCTAAGCATCTTTGTCTCTTCCTCTTTGTATATCCTGAAACGTTTCTCCACGAAGTCAAGCAATGAAACCTCCTCAATTGGTCGATCTCTGAGTTCCCGGACTAAATTTCTCATATAGTTATTTTGTTCCTCTATAGAAGAGAAATGTGTCTTTAATGTAAGATCAATCCTTTTGCCTGGTGTTTCCTTCCTCCACTCCTCGATAGAGGGGTACGAAAAACTATCTATAACATCAGCTTCCCCTACAGAGGATATAAAGTAGCTCGGTATCTCCATATTCTCAGAGAAATATTCATAAACCACCCTACTACAACTTGGTTTTAGTGCAAATCTTCCAGAAATTGATTCTAAGTTGATATTCCTGTATGTAAGTTCTTGGAGATTTCCCTCGTGGTGATCGAACCAGAGCCCGCACTGCAGAGGATATGGTAAATCACATACAACATCCCTCTCGGTAATTGTTATCTTAGAGTGTGTTATTGTAAGTGGTCCGGTAAAAATTACCTTATTAATCTTTAATGCCCACATACAGATGGATGCACTTACAATCCCATCAAAGTCATTATGTGTTATGATTTTATCAAATCCCTCGCTCATTTATTAAATATCCTATTTTTAATAATTTAATAATATTAAAAAAACACAAAGTAAAGAGGTAATCTTATTGAAAAGGTAAAAATTTTATTTTAAAATGAAAATGAAAATCAATTTCAAAAAGTAAATCTTTATGCAGGTCTTAAATTTTAAAAAATTATTCTCTTCAGAAGGGCTTAAATCAACAAAGCAGAGACAAGAGATTCTCAATGTCCTCCTTAATTTACAAGGTCATAAAAACATTTCTCAGATATATTCTCAGGTCTCAAAAACAAACCCAAGGATTGGCTATTCAACTGTTTATCGAACCCTTAAACTCCTTACAAAATTGGGATTAGCTGAACAGAGAAAATTTGTAGATGGAGAAACACGTTATGAACTTATATCCAGTGGCACCCATCATGATCATTTAATCTGTATCGAATGTGGTAAAATAATTGAGTTTAATGACAGAGACCTCGAGGCCTTACAAAATAAGATTGCAAAGCGTAACAAATTTAAGACCTTTTTTCATCGTATGGAACTTTATGGCCAGTGCGAAAGCTGTATAAAGAAAGGGGAAAAGACTTCCAAAGGGAAAAATTAAATATGGAACCTTTAAAGATTATCCTTGTAGGTAATCCAAATGTTGGAAAATCTGTTATATTCAATTACCTCACAGGGCGCTATGTTACTGTATCGAATTATCCTGGAACAACAGTCGAGATAGCTTATGGCACCATTGTTGTCCGTGGTAAAAGATTTCAAGTGATAGATACACCCGGTGTTAATTCACTTATCCCGATGTCAGAAGATGAAAAGGTTACAAGGGACATACTTCTAAAGGAACCTAACAAGTTTATTGTTCAGGTCATCGACTCGAAAAATCTTCGTCGTGGTCTTTTGATTTCCCTTCAATTATTAGAGATGGGGCTTCCATTTATCATACTTTTAAATATGTGGGATGAGGCAAAAATAAGAAATATAGATATTAAATTTCAATACCTTTCCAAAATATTAGGTATACCTGTATTTAAAACAGTTGCAACAAGAAAGAAAGGGCTTGAAAATATAAAGGAGAATATAAGTGAAAATCCCCCATCATGTCTTACTATAAATTATCCACCTGCAATAGAAGAAGGTATTTCAAAGATCATAAATCTACTTCCTGAAGCAACCATCTCTAAACGTTCAATCGCATTGATGCTTCTTTCAGGTGATGAAAGCCTCATAGATTGGCTTCATGAAAATCTTTCGGAGGAATTGATTGCGAAGATAGAGAAGATTCGCCAGGAAGTTCAAAGTAAATTTTTTGACCCTGTTGGGTATATCATTAACCAGGCTCGTCTCAAAAAGATAGATGAAATACTGAGCCTTGTAATGAAGGTTGAAGAGAGAATCCCAAGGACATTTACAGCATTTCTCGGGAATTTAGCGATTCATCCTTCATGGGGAATTCCAATTCTATTAATCGTTCTTTTAATCACTTATGAATTTGTCGGTGTCTTTGGGGCTCAAATCTGTGTTGAGTTTCTGGAGGAGACAGTCTTCCAAAAATGGCTTCTTCCCCCATTTATAAACATTGTTAAATCCATTATCCCAATCTCAATCATTCAGGACTTCTTTATAGGTCCTTATGGAATCTTGACAATGGCCCTAACTTACGCAATTGCTATTGTCTTGCCTATTGTTGGATGTTTTTTTATAGTGTTCGGTATAATGGAAGACTCGGGCTATCTTCCAAGGCTTGCTGTTATGACAAACAATGTTTTTAAAAGGATGGGGTTAAATGGTAAGGCAATTTTGCCAATGGTCCTTGGTCTTGGCTGTGATACTATGGCAACTATGACAGCAAGGATCCTCGATACTGAAAAAGATAGGATAATAGTTACATTACTCTTAGCCATGGGAGTCCCTTGCTCAGCCCAGCTTGGTGTTATCTTAGGAATGTTCTCAAACCTACCAATTATTTATTTCTTAATTTGGATTTCTACAATTATGATTATCATTCTTGCTGTTGGTTATCTATCGTCGAGGCTGATTCCGGGAGAAAGTTCTGACTTTATATTAGAAATACCACCACTAAGAATTCCCCAATTTTCTAATTTATTTATCAAAACTATAGCAAGGATTGAGTGGTATCTTAAAGAAGCAGTTCCTCTATTTATTTTGGGGACTGTCATACTTTTCTCTCTACATTATCTTGGTCTATTAAATATTTTAGAGAAAATCGGGGAACCCTTAATAGTTTATGTCTTAAATCTTCCACCAAAAGTCACCGAAGCTTTTATCATAGGGTTTCTACGAAGAGATTATGGAGCGGCTGGTTTATTTGTCTTGGCAAAAGAAGGACAACTTAATCCACATCAGATACTGGTAAGCCTTGTTACTATTACCCTTTTTATTCCATGTATAGCCCAATTCTTTATGATGATCAAGGAAAGGGGTTTAAAAACCACTATCTTTATATCTCTGACCATATTACCAATTGCCTTCGGGATAGGAGGGACTTTAAATCTGTTGTTAAAAATTTTAGGTTTATAAGTTAAAATACCTTTTAAAGAAAGGCAAAAAGAGAATGAATGGCGAAAGAGGAAAAAGGGGCGGTCCACATCGAAAGATGTGGGGAATAGCTAATTGGATTGAAGAAGATAGGGTTGATGAACTCCTCGAGCTTATTTGGACTTTGAGAGAAAAAGGTGTCACTGATCTTGATCAGCTATTAAACGAGACTAAAGATCTCGAGGCGAAAACGATTCTACGCTTGATGATCAGAGATGGACTTTTCGAAATGGAAGGTAATCGTATGGTATTAAAAGAGAGAGGAGAAGAAAAGGCAAGGGAAATCATCAGGCGTCACCGCCTAACTGAAAGACTTCTTTATGAGATATTTGAAATGTCGGAAGACGAGGTGGAAGAAGAGGCTTGTAAGTTTGAGCATATATTAAGTCCAAGTGCTACAGAAAGCGTTTGTACATTTCTTGGTCATCCACCAACCTGTATCCACGGAAAACCCATACCAAGGGGAGATTGTTGCAATAAATTTAAAAAAGATATTAAACCTCTCGTTATTCCACTTGAGGAACTTGGGTTGGGTGAAAATGGAAGGATAGTATTTATATCATCAAGGTCTCATCAAAGGCTTGACCGGTTAAGCTCCTTAGGAATAGTACCTGGCAGTATAATAAAGATGCATCAAAAAAATCCTTCTTTTGTTCTTCAGATTGGAGAAACAACCCTGGCACTTGATAAGGATATTGTTAAGGATATTTATGTTAAAAGGGTTTAAAGTTCATGTCTTAGATAGTTTTTTACCCATCTTTTCCTGAATTAATTCACCCAGAGTGGATGCGGAGGATTTCTTTTCAGAAGATATATACTTTTCAATCTCTGCCTTCTCAGACTTCTCTTTCCATGCCTTTATACTTAATGCAATTCTCCTTTCCTTCGCATCTACATGAAGCACGAGCGCTGACACAGTTTCACCAATCTTTAATACATCAGAGGGTTTATTTACCTTTTCACGACTTATCTCAGAGACATGGACCAATCCTTCAATCCCTTCTTCTAACTCTACAAACGCCCCAAAATCCGTTAAATTAGTAATTTTTCCTGTTATAACATCCCCTTTTCGATATCGAAGCCCAATATCCTTCCATGGATCAGGGGTAAGTTGTTTTATCCCAAGAGAAAATCTTTCATTTTTGGGGTCAATATTCAGTACAACCGCCTCAACCTCTTGTCCCTTTTTATAGATTTCACTTGGATGTTTTATCTTCTTCGTCCATGACATTTCAGAGACATGGACTAACCCATCTATCCCTTCATCGAACCCGAGGAATATACCGAAATCTGTAATAGTTTTTATTTTCCTTACAACTTTAGTCCCGACCGGATACCTCTCTTCGATAAGGGTCCATGGATTTGGTTCAATCTGTTTCATTCCTAAGGAGATCCGCCTTTTTACCGGATCACAGTCAAGAACCATTACTTCTACCCTATCCCCTATATTAACAATCTTTGATGGGTGTTTCATCTTCTTATCCCACGAAAGTTCTGATACATGAATAAGTCCTTCAACCCCTTCCTCTAACTCAACAAACACCCCATAGTCAACTATATTTACTACTTTACCTATTACACGAGACCCGACAGGATACCTTTCTTCTACCAAACTCCACGGATCTGGTAAGACCTGTTTTAATCCTAACGATACTTTAGCCTTTTCACGATCAAAACTAAGTACCTTAACCCTTACCTGATCTCCTATCTTCAATTTCTCCGATGGATGTGAAACTCTTCCCCATGAAAGATCTGTTATGTGAAGAAGACCATCTATTCCCCCAATATCTAAAAATGCACCGTAGTCTGTTATATTTTTTACAGTCCCTTCAATAATATCACCTTCCTTTAGATTTTTCAGTGTCTTCTCCCTTAATTGCTTCTTCTCCTCTTCTAAAAGTAAACGCCGCGAAACGACAATATTGTTTCTCTTTCGATTGAATTTTAATATTTTTAATTTGAAACGTTTCCCTATTAGTGAATCGAGATCTTTTACTGGTCTTAAATCTATTTGTGAACCAGGTAAAAAGGCAATTACACCACCAAAATCAACGGAGAGACCACCCTTGACCTTTGAAACAATCTCTCCCTCCATTGCCTTTCCTTCTTTGAAGGATTGTATAACATCTCTCCAAATATTTATTCTATCGGCTTTAATCTTGGAAAGGACCAACAATCCTTCATCACTATCTTTTTTCTCTACTAGTACATTAATTTCATCTCCTACCTTTACATCTATTTTATTACCCTTTCTTATAAATTCATTTATAGGGATCTGGCCCTCGCATTTATATCCAACATCTACGGTCACATAATCGGATGTTATTTCAACTACTATACCTTTAATTATCTGACCTTCTTCTATTGTTTTAAGACTCCTCTCATATAAGCTTTTAAAGTCTTCGATTTCCTCCCTATGAAATTCGATAATCTCTGGCTTCTTATCTTCAATATGTTGGGAAGGTTCCCCTACCCCTTCCTCAGTAATATTTACTAATTCCTTAGCCATTAAATACCCCTTTCTTTTTCAATCCTTAGTTTTATACCACAGCCTACTAAAAATTACAATCTTTTTCAAATATCTTTTCCTCTCATCCTTCTTATCTCAGTTGCGACCTCATTTATTACCCATGAAGGAGTGGATGCCCCTGCAGTAATACCGATTTTATTACACCCCTTTAACCATCTTTCATCAAGGTCATTGGCAGATTCTATATGATAGGTCTTGGGTTGGATCTCTCTGCATATTGCTACCAATCTCTGTGTGTTGCCACTATTATAACCTCCAATTACAATCATACAATCAGTTTTTTTTGCAATCTTTATTGCTTCCTTCTGTCTTAAGGAGGTTGCATGACATATCGTGTTAAATATCCTTATCTCTTCTGCCTTCTCAAGGCATTTGTTGATAACTTCTTTAAAAAGTGACATAGACTGGGTTGTTTGTGCCACAATACCCAGCTTTTTCCAAGGTCCCAAATTTCTTAACCCTTTAATATTTTCGATCACCTTCACATTATCGTTAATATAACTCTTAATCGCCCTTACCTCTGGATGTTTCGAATCCCCTACAATTAATAGAAAATACCCATGTTTATTAAGATATTTTGCAAAAAGTTGGGCCCTTTTTACTATTGGACAGGTGGCATCTATTAAACGCAATCTTTTCTTCTTTGCCTTTATAAGCTCTTCCAAGGAAACACCATGAGAACGAAATATCACTGTGCCTGTTTTTATATCCTCTATTCGACCTTTGACTTTTATACCTAAACCTTTAAGAAAATCTACTGTCTGAGGGTTATGAATTATTGGACCTAATGTATAAAGATCTTTCTTATATTTTTGGGTTGCCTTGACGGCTATATCAACAGCCCTATTGACTCCAAAACAAAACCCTGCTGATTTTGCTATATATAGTTTCAATTCATCTTTCCTTTGTCTGAGAAATGATATTTATCATCTCTTTAATTACTTCCTCTACCGAGAGATTTGTTGAATCGATTAGTATTGCATCTTCAGCCTTTCTCAGTGGCGAATGATTTCTTTTCATATCACTAAGATCTCTTTGCATTATATCTTTAATGGTCTGCTCAAGATCAACCTCTTGTCCCTTTTCAACCAATTCTTTATATCTTCTTCTCCCTCTCTCATCTAAATCTGCATCAAGATAAAATTTCACATCAGCATCTGGAAAAACTACTGTTCCTATATCCCTCCCTTCTAACACAACTCCTCCCATCCTACCCATTTGTCTCTGTTTTTTTACCATTTCTTGCCTCACAC
Organism: Deltaproteobacteria bacterium; assembly: GCA_037443425.1. GTDB lineage: Bacteria > Desulfobacterota > BSN033 > BSN033 > UBA1163 > JBBIOI01. The sequence goes on along the minus strand of JBBIOI010000023.1, from coordinate 18,622 downwards.
CTGCACTCTTGGAAATCTCTGAAGCTATCATACTTATTTCAGGGGTTCTAATCGCCTCTGTAATATTCTGACCATTACAGAATATATAAGTTTGATTATCAGTATTGATAAAATTTATATCTAACTCTGAGGCCAATTTAGTAAGACCATTTTCATCATTCGTCTCTATACCATTCTCTTTTGCTTTAAGTGCCAATGCCCTATACATTGCACCTGTATCGATATAAAGATAACCTAATCTTTTAGCCAGTGCCTTTGCAACAGTACTTTTTCCAGCACCTGAGGGGCCATCAATGGCAATTATCAATCTTTTATTTCCCATATACGAATCATAAAACTATAACTGAGGGATTAAAAAATTCTCTATCATATAAAACCCGATTTTTCAACCCCTTCCTTAATTTATCTTTGAAAGAGCTCTGAGAAATTCTTTGAAAGACTGGGGAGGTAGACTAAAAACCATTCGAATGCGGGCTTTTAATGTTTAAATTGCTAATAATCGCTTGAGAAAGAACCCAATTATTTTAAGAGGATTTGTCAATAGTGCTAATCTATAGAAGGTATCCGCTCGAAGACTTTCTCCTCCCACCTCACCATTTATGAAAGGATTTTTAAATAGTTTTTGTCTTTTTGAGTTAACTTGACAAAAAAGTGTTCTTTATGATAATTAAAATATAAATGAGTGATGAAATAAAAAATTTTAGTAAAAGACCCTCGATCCCATATTAAATGGATCGGGGGTCTTTTTTTATGGGTATTTTATGAAAAATTCAGAAAAAGCCATTTTAGCCTTAGAAGACGGAACAATATTTGAGGGTATCTCTTTCGGTTATCCTGGAGAGAAAACAGGTGAAGTGGTTTTCAACACAAGTATGACAGGATATCAAGAAATATTAACAGATCCGTCATATAAAGGTCAGATTGTAGTAATGACATATCCCCTTATTGGTAACTATGGTATAAATGAAGAAGATATTGAATCTCAAAGTCCAAAAGTTGAAGGATTCATCGTAAAAGAGAAAAGCTCTATATTTAGCAACTGGAGAGGAGAAAAAAGTTTATCAGAATATTTAATTGAGCATAGGATTATTGGCGTAGAGGCTATGGACACAAGGGCAATCACGAAGCATATCAGAGTTGCTGGAGCAATGAAAGCTGTTCTTTCAACAATAGATCTTGATCATGAAAGATTAATTGAAAAGGCAAAATCCTCACCAGGTCTTATAGGTCGCGACTTGGTAAAAGAAGTTACATGCATAAAACCATATAATTGGTTTTATAAGAGTAATTCCCTTTTAAACCAATTTGGATCTCATCCCTATGAAATAAAATTTAATGCAAGAGTAGTTGTTATCGATTTTGGTGTAAAATATAATATCCTTAGATGTCTTAGGGATTATAATTGTGAAGTAATAGTACTGCCTGCCTCTTCCTCCGAGGAATTAATCCTATCGTATAATCCAGACGGCATATTACTTTCAAATGGACCTGGTGATCCTGAAGGTGTCCCATATGCCATTAGCACAATAAAGAAACTTATAGGTAAAAAGCCGATATTCGGGATATGCCTTGGACATCAACTTCTTGGTTTGGCATTGGGGGGAAAAACTTTTAAATTGAAATTTGGCCATCGTGGTGCAAATCAGCCTGTAAAAGATATTAAAAGCGGTCGAGTAATGATTACATCACAGAATCATGGATTTGCCTTGGATCAGGATTCCCTTAACCAGAATGAAATTGAATTGACACAATTTAACCTAAATGATCAGACACTTGAGGGAATGAGGCATAAATATTTACCTATATTTTCTGTTCAATATCATCCGGAGGCCTCTCCTGGACCTCATGATACTAAATATCTATTCTCAGAATTTGTTAAAATGATGGAGCAATATTCAAATGCCCAAAAGAACTGATATAAAAAAGATCCTTATCATTGGTTCTGGACCTATTATTATTAGTCAAGCCTGTGAATTTGATTATTCAGGGACTCAGGCTTGTAAGGCCTTAAAGGAAGAAGGTTTCGAAATCGTCCTTGTCAATTCAAATCCTGCCACCATAATGACAGATCCTGAGATGGCAGATAGAACCTATATTGAGCCTATAACCCCTGAGATATTAGAAAAGATAATAGAAAAAGAAAGACCTGATGCACTTCTCCCTACCTTAGGAGGACAAACAGGCCTTAATGTCTCTGTTGCCCTTTATGAATCTGGTGTCCTTGAAAAATATGGAGTTGAGATGATAGGGGCAAAATATGAAGCAATTAAAAAAGGGGAAGACAGAAAACTATTTAAAGAGGCAATGAGTCGTGTTGGCATTGACATCCCAAGAAGTGGTCTTGCTTACTCTCTGGATGAAGCAATAGAAGTAGCAAAGGAAATTGGATTTCCATTAATTATAAGGCCAAGTTTTACGCTTGGCGGAACAGGTGGTGGTGTCGCATATAATATTGAAGAATTTGAAGAAATGGCAGCAAGAGGTCTTGAATGGAGTATGATTGGCGAAATCTTGATTGAAGAGTCGGTCTTAGGATGGAAGGAATATGAGCTTGAGGTAATGAGAGACAAAAATGATAATGCAGTTATTATATGCTCAATCGAGAATTTTGACCCCATGGGGATCCATACAGGAGATAGTATTACCGTTGCCCCTGCCCAAACATTGACTGATAAGGAATATCAAAGGATGAGAGATGCAGCTATTAGGGCAATTCGTGAAATCGGGGTTGAAACGGGTGGCTCAAATATACAATTTGCTGTAAGGCCAGAAGATGGAAGAATGGTAATAATAGAGATGAACCCAAGGGTTTCACGTTCTTCAGCCTTGGCCTCAAAGGCCACTGGATTTCCTATTGCAAAGATAGCTGCAAAACTGGCCGTAGGATATACCCTTGATGAAATACCTAATGATATAACGAAAAAGACACCTGCCTCTTTCGAACCAACAATCGACTACTGTGTTGTAAAAATACCAAGATTTACTTTCGAAAAATTCCCAGGGGCAGATCCAACCTTGACCGTATCTATGAAATCTGTTGGTGAAACTATGGCAATTGGAAGGACATTCAAGGAAGCCCTTCAAAAGGCGCTTCGATCATTGGAAATCGGTAGATTTGGACTTGGAGCTGATGGAAAAGATAAGTTCCCAGATCCTAAAGAAATTAGAAGTGAAACAGTAAAATCTAAGTTAATCGAAGAGGTTAAAAAGAAGCTCTCAAATCCTGAACCTGATCGAATATTTTATCTGCGATATGCAATACTTCTTGGAATGAAGATTGAAGAGATTCATGATCTAACAAAAATTGATCCATGGTTTCTTCGTAACATAGAGGAGATCGTTGAGCTTGAAAAAGAGATTCAAGCATATGGGGCCAAAGTTAAAGACTTAGAGCTTTGGAAAAAAACGATCACTATAGATAAACTTCAAATACCAGACAATTTGATAAGAAAGGCAAAAGAGTATGGATTTTCCGATTATCAGATAGGACATCTACTCGGGTTTGATGAGAATACTGTAAGAAAGATGAGGTTAGATAGGGGAATCATACCAACATATAAATTGGTTGATACATGTGGAGCTGAATTTGAAGCCTATACCCCATATTACTACTCTACTTATGAAAAGGAAAACGAATCCATTTCGTCTTCAAGAAAGAAGATTATGATACTTGGAGGTGGACCAAACAGGATTGGCCAGGGAATTGAATTTGATTACTGCTGTGTCCATGCGTCTCTTGCTTTAAAGGAATTGGGCTATGAGACTATTATGGTCAATTCTAACCCGGAAACCGTTTCAACTGACTATGATATCTCTGATAAACTTTACTTCGAACCCCTTACACTGGAGGATGTTCTTCATATCGTAGAAAATGAAAAACCCGATGGTGTGATTGTTCAGTTTGGTGGGCAAACCCCTTTAAATCTTGCTATACCACTTGAAAGGATGGGTGTTAAGATTATAGGTACGTCCCCTCAAAATATAGACAGGGCTGAAGACCGTAAACTTTTTAAGTTGCTTCTAAAGAAATTGGGTTTAAACCAACCTTCAAATGGTACAGCATCTACTATAGAGGAGGCCTTAAGGATAGCCTCAGAAATTGGTTATCCTGTAGTTGTAAGACCATCTTATGTGCTTGGTGGAAGAGCGATGGAGATTGTCTATGATGAAGAAACACTTAAAGAGTTTGTCTCAAGGGCAGTAGAAGCCTCTTCTGATCATCCAATACTTATAGATAAATTTCTTGAGGACGCGATCGAGATAGATGTAGATGCCGTTGCAGATGGGGAGAAATGTATAATTGCCGGGATTATGGAACATATTGAAGAGGCAGGTATCCACTCAGGAGACAGTGCATGTGTGACTCCACCCTTTTCATTGACTGATGAATTGATTAATGAACTAAAGAAAAGCACTTACGCACTTGCTAAAGAACTTGAAGTTATAGGTTTAATGAATGTTCAATATGCAATAAAAAACGATATCATCTATGTCCTTGAGGTAAATCCAAGGGCATCAAGGACAATACCCTTTATCAGTAAGGCTACTGGTATTCCCTGGGCAAAAATAGCAGCCAAGGTAATGGCTGGTAAGAGTTTATGTGAATTAGGGGTCAATAAGGAGGTAGAAATTCAACATTTTGCAGTTAAAGAATCTGTCTTTCCATTTAATCGATTCTATGGTGTTGATACAATATTAGGTCCTGAAATGAAATCTACAGGGGAAGTTATGGGGATTGATCTTGATTTTGGAATGGCCTTTGCCAAATCCCAGATAGGTGCAGGCCTAAATATCCCGCTTAAAGGAAGGGTCTTTATAAGTGTGATGAATAAAGATAAAAGGGGAATTGTATTTGTAGCAAAAAAGTTAGTAGATCTTGGATTTGAGATCTATGCCACTAAAGGAACAGCAAAAGTCCTTATAAATAATGGAATACCAGTACAGACTGTTTTTAAGGTTGGTGAAGGAAGGCCTGATATTGTTGATAGACTTAAAAACGGTGAGATTGATCTCGTCATAAATACACCGAGCGGCAAAAAACCGAAGGCTGATGAGGTAGCCATAAGAACCCAATCTGTGCTTCATAACATCCCTTGTGTTACTACGCTCTTTGGCGCTGAGGCACTGGTTAATGGAATTGAATCACTAAGGAAGGGAATGAGTGTAAATCCTATACAAGAATATCATCGTAAAAATCAATTCTATCGCTATCACCCCTCCATTACAACCTTGATTGAGTCAAGATAGGATCAAATTATATATATTTAATCAATTCATATAATTATTTCACATTTTCTATGAAGATTTAGACTTGCATAATTAAAATCAGAGGCTATAATTTAAAGGTTAAAAATTTTTAATGGAGAGCAATATGCAAGAAAAGATATTTATAGAAGATATAGCTAAACCTTACAGTGTTAGTCCCATTGGCAATGTTCGAATCTGGGAGATAATGGACCTTAAATACGATTTTCCAATCCCTTCATTAATATATTTTATTGATAGTGATATGGGTCAAAATTTTCTTCTTGGAAGGGAGAAAAGTGGTAGGGAAAAATTTAACATGATTCGCTACCTTGCTCAATATATCATTCCATTATTTATTGAACAGTTAAAAGGGGGGACCCTTTCTCAATATCTCTTTCTCAAAGATTCATATCCTTTTGATCTTCAATATGCCTTCGGTTGTTCATCTTATTATAAAAATATCTTGATTCCAACAAGTTTTATAGTCATAAAAAGCTATTCAACTACAGATGAATATGATCTAATATTAGAGGGTCATTATTGTGGAGATACATGGGTTATTCCACTGCCAGTCTTAAATAAGGGAACAAGGATTACCTTCTTCTTAAAAAAAGCCTTTTTAAATCACATTCCAAAAAAATTATATTTATTTACATTATGTGGAAGTTTAGAAGGAATTAGTCCTATTTATCAAGAATGTAGAAATAATAATGTAGTTCTAATACCAGTATTTTCTCAATGTATATTTAAGAATGGTAATCCACCATTCTCTGTACTAAATAATGGCTTTATTACCAAAAAGGATTTCTTTATAAAAGCCTCTAATAGATTCCAGGGAAAACCAATGTGTAGTATTGGTAATCTAAAAGATAGTCTTTACGATCCCATTAAATATTCAATAGATACCATTTATGAAATGATGACCTTAGAAATGGATCCAGACAAGGAAGATTGGAGTAGTTGGAGTATAGATGTAAAAGAAGAATCTTTTCAAAGAAGACTTTCTGATCTCAATCCAAATTTATTTGAATATTTTAAAAAGAGTTGGCACAAATAATATTATTTAATAAGCTTTTTTCTACGAATAAATAAGGCACCTAAAACACAGACCCCTGCTAATCCTAAAATAACCCCTAAGATTATTGGCCATGGTGGGATAAACGACTTTTCAACGTCAGAAGATGATATGAGCACAATATCTTTGATTGTTTTTCCCTCTCTCTGAACGATTATTCGGCCTATCTCTTGACCCTTTTGGACAGGAGCAGTAATACTTTCAGGTAATTGAGGAGTAACTGAAACTGAATTTTCTTTTCCTTTAGGAGTTGTGACCCAGAAGTTTTCTTTCGGATTAAGTATGAGTTCCTTTGATTTTCCCCATTTTATCTTTATAGGTCCGAAAGGGGCCTCCTTTTTAACGGCCTGAACTGTTGAAAAGTTTTTAAAGCCATATTCTAATAGTTTTTGAGCTTCCTGTGCCCTTTTACTCACTTTATCACAACCCATAACAACAGCAATCATCCTTTGACCGTCCCTCTTCGCAGTGGCAACGAGATGGTATCCCGATTCTGCAATATGTCCTGTTTTAAGTCCATCTACTCCGATATTCTTTTGAAGTAGGGTATTTCTATTGCCTTGTTTTATTCCATTGTATTCAAATTCGATTGTTGAATGGAGGCGCAAGGCCTCCGGATGATCTTCTATATACCTCTTGGATAAAATTGCCATATCCATAGCAGTAGTGTACTGTTCTGAATCTGGAAGGCCATTAGAATTTTTAAAATTGGAATTTTTCATTCCTAATAGTTTTGCCTTCTCATTCATCTTTGAAACAAAAACCTCTTCAGAACCTGTCAAATATTCAGCTAAGGCAACACATGCATCATTGCCTGAAGCTATTGCAATACCCTTTATCAAATCTTCTACCCGAACTCTTTCACCAACTTTAATAAACATCTTTGAACCCTGGGTCCTCCATGCCTTTTCGCTTACAGTCACAAGATCATCCATCTTAATCTGGCCTGCTTTAATTGCATCAAATATCAAGTATAGGGTGAGAATCTTTACAAAACTTGCAGGAGGAATCCTTAAATCGGGATTATACTCAAAGAGAACTTCTCCTGAAAGTCCATCCATCAAAAGTGCAGAACGTGAATCAATCTGGAGAATTCCAGATTTCGAGGATGAATCTTCCTTTATTGAAACCGAAGTAGTTTCTCTTCTACCCTGTTTTACTTTCGATTCTTTTCTTAAAGTTTTCGATATTCCTGATGAGTTAAAAATAGCAGTAATCATATAAATAATTACAAAGATTAAAAATATATATTTTTTCTCCCTGCACATCTCTTTAATTATCCTCCAGCAATTTTTTCAGGTCTTAATAACAGATTTTTTCCCCTTTTTCAATTTATTGAAAAATAAGGGGAGAAGATCATCATGTATTCTTCTCCCCAATTAAACTATTATTTTATGTTTTTAATTTTTAACGAATAAATTCCAATACTTCTTCAACAGGCCTTCTATCCTTAATCGGGGCCTCATCAGGATAGCCCACAGCTACAAGGCAGACCAATGAAAGATTTGATGGTGTATTTAAAAGTCTCTCTATCTCTTTTTTAGCCTGAATAGGTGAAACCAGCCAAACAGCACCTAATCCCATTTGGTGGAAAACGAGAAGCATTGTAGTAACAGCCGCAGCAACGCTCTGGATAGCTGTTGGTGAAGATCTACGAAATCCCATAATCTCCTTTGCTTCACTGTCAAAGGATTCACGAGCTAACAATACCTTTTCCATAGGACTTTGATATTCACCTGTAAAGACACCTATACAGGCAGGCGCAAACCTGAAAAAAGAGGCATTACTCCTATATCTTTTGATATCTTCTTCCCAGTTCTTGGCCTCTGGCCACGAAGCAATTTTATCTGCCACAGCTTGAACTGCATCGGCCATCTTGTTTATTAATCCTTTATTCTTTACCACTACAAATCGCCATCCTTGGTAGTTCCCACCATTTGGAGCCCATGTAGCAAGCTCAATAGCCTTTCTTAATAAATCATCTGAAACATCAAGATCCTTCCACTTTCTTATTGAACGTCTTTCCTTGATTAATCTTTCTAATTCTTCCATTTTCATCTTCTTATCTCCTCCCTTTTTTGGATTTTAATTCAATCCCATTCTTTTTATCGCATTAATGACTTCCTCTTCCTCTATCCCCTTTAAGCAGATTGGGTCTTTACATTGTAAAAATCTTTCTTCAGGACATGGCGAGCAAGGAATCTCTTTCTTTATTACAGTAACATTTTCTCCCCCTGGAGACCAAACTTTGGGATCAGTTGGGCCAAAAATAGCTATTGTTGGAATCCCTAATGCCGATGCCAAATGTGAGATCCCTGAATCATTCCCTATATATAATTTACAGCCTTCAATGACTGATGCTAATTGAAGTAGAGATAAACCCTTTGCTATTATTAGATTGTTAAAACCCTTTCTCTCAAATAATCTTTGAATTTCTCCACCTTCAGCAGGTCCTATGATCAGAAGAAGCCTCTTTCTTAGATGCTCTTCTATATATTTTGATATATTTAAAAATTTATCTAACGGCCAAACCTTCTTTTTGCTACCGCTTCCTGGGTGAATAGCTATGAATTCCATCTCCCCTTTATAATCAATCCCATGGGCCTTCCAGAATCTCTCAGCCAATTGTCTGTCCTCATTATTCAAAAATATTCTCGGTTTCGAACTAAAGGATTTAAATCCATATCTTGATATTTCCCTTAGAAGATGGTCTGTTAAATGTATCCTCTCGCCCCATCGGGGGAAAGAATTGATATGCAGAATCCTTCCCTCTGAAACCTTTCTAAGATTTTTAATAAAAGTGGATTCACTATCTTTACCAAAAACTACTAAAAAATCAAATCCTTTAAAAAATTGTGATAGCATGGGGTCAAAAGATCCATCTTTAACGAAAAATGTCGCCATACCTCTTTGATCTATAGAAAAAATCCTGTCTGCGTAGAAGCGATTTTCAACAAGTTCGAGAATTCTTGGATATCCCATAATATGTATCTTTGAATTGTCACTTGTCCTTCGAAGTGTCTCAAGAACAGGCAAGGCCAGGATAAAATCACCGAGCGCGCCCTGGTGAATAATAAGCATTGAACTCCTAATTGGAAATTTAATACCATTGTTCATACAATCTACTTATTTTTTGAAATCCTTTGGAGCCTTACCCTCACATGCTCGTCATTAGGATTAATTTTAAGTACCTTCTGATACTCCCTTTTTGCCTCATTTAACATATTTTGCTCTTCGTAAAGAACTCCGAGATTGATTCTTGAAAAGATATAATTTGGATTTATCCTCAATGCCTTTTTAAATTCTTCAATTGCCTTAACATAATTTTTCCTGTCACTATAAATAAGTGCCAAATTATAATGTAGATCTGCATAATTTGGATTAATATTTACTGCTTTCTCCATGTACCTTTGGGCATCATCCATCCTTTTCATAAGTCCATAGATATAACCTATCTCTGCATATCCAATTCCATAATCAGGATTTATCTTAATGGCCTTTTTGTATTCTTCAATCGCCCTTTTATAATCTCCCTTATAGTAATAAAGCCTTGCAAAATTTAGATGTAATGTAAAATCGTCAGGTTTTATTTTGGACGATTTTTTAAACTCTTGAATAGCCCAAGATGTCTTTCCCCTTTTAGCTAAGTAAAGACCCAAAATATTATGGAACTCTGCTTTTAAGTAATTTTCTATAATATTCTTAAGTAAGTTTTCAACCCTCTGAAAGACTTCAAAAATTTTCCTCTGAAGTCCAACATTATTTGAATAAAATTCCTTTTTTGAAAAATCCTTTTTATCTAATCCTATTATATCTAACAGATTCTGCTTTAAAATCAAATAAAATTTGCCTATAAAAAAATAGATTAAAGTATCTCTATTTTTTGTTGAATCCTTGATAAAGATCTTCTCGGCTTTTCTCCACATCCCCTTGCTAAGATAAAAGAAGCCTAAATTAAGAATAGCATGCCAATATTTTGGATTTATGTTGATAGCCTTTAAAAAATGTCTTTCTCCCTCTTTGTCTTTTCCAGTCATAATAAGAAGGATACCCAATTTATTATGCAGGTCTGCATAATTCGGATTTATCCTAAGATCATCTTTTAACTCAATTAAAATCTCTTCAATATATGGAATCCTTTTTCTCTCCATTTTCTTCTTTTCTCTTCTCAGTTTTTACCGGGACCCACTGCCCCCTTTCTTTTTTCCAATTTATGAATTGGAAGATTACATCAGAAACCCCTGGTATACTACGAATCTTCTTCTCAAATGAATACAGTGTCTTTTCTGTAAAATTCTCAATCTCCTTTTTATCCATATCCACTTTAGGATATGAAACTTGGAAAATTCCTCCAAAATATACTACACCTTTAACCGTCCCAAAATTGATCTTTGAATAATTTATGTTGGATCGGATTAAAACCCTTCTAATTTCTGATTGAATAAAAAAATCTTCTCTAAGCATAAGTTGAAGAATATTAAAAACTATTTTTATTAACTAAACAAAAATTCATCCTATGATCTCTCGACCAATTTCGCGTAAATAAGAGGCTGCCTCTTCAGGGGGTGTAGGATTAACAAAAAAACCTGTGCCCCATTCAAACCCTTCCCTCATGCCAATTCTCAGTCTCGTCTCTATATGCCAGTGATATTCATTTACATGAAATCTACTCTGAACAGGTGAACTATGTAAGGCAATACTATATGGTGGGTCAGAAAGAAGTCTTGAAAAACATTGGAAGAGCCATTTAATAGCCATTGAAAGATCTTTTATTTTCTCTTCATCAATATGGTGAAAATCTGGGCTATGAGATTTTGGAATGATCCAAACCTCGAAAGGATATCGAGAGGCAAACGGAGAAAATACAAGAAAATGTATGGTTTCAAAGATTACCCTCTTTTTCGCCAATTTCTCCTCTTTTATAATGTCACAGAATATACATCTCTCTTTACGTTTAAAATAATCTAAAGTCCCCCATATTTCTTCATCAATCCTTCTCGGTATTACAGGCATCGCTATAATGTGTGAATGCGGATGTTGATTAAAAATCCCTGGGTAATTTTTCAGTATCAAAAACTGTTGGAATCGAAGATCCTTTTCTAAATCGATAATCCTTTCCTTATAAGCAGTAATAACCCCTTCTATCTGTTTAGGTTCCATAGTTGAAAGGCTCTGTTGGTGATCAGGAGATTCTATTACAATTTCGTGGGCACCAATGGCTTCCATTATATCATACATACCTTCTGCCCTTTTATCAAAATCACCCTCTATGTGAAAGAAGGGATATTTATTTGGAACAACTCGGACATACCAATTCCCCTTATCATCTTTAAGTGAAAAAGTTTCCTTAGGAGTCATGTTTTCATGGCCAGGGCAAAAAGGACACTCACCAACATTTGATACTAATTGATAGGGAGGCTTAAAAGAAAGGTAGTCAGAAGGACCTTTTGGATTATCAGTAGTGATTACTACCCATCTTCTTGCAATTGGCTCTCTTCTAAGTTCAGCCATTCTTTTAAATCACCTTCAACTTATGAAATCCTGTTCAAAGCAAGACCTATAATCCTTAAAACCTCTTCAATCTCATCCTGAAGAATTACCAGTGGTGGCTGAATCCTTATAATATTTTTATAAATCCCTCCGATACCAATAAGTAATCCATTATCAAGACAGATTTCTTGAATTTGTTTGGCCTCTTCCATAGCAGGCACTTTCGAAATTCTATCCCGCACCAGCTCCATTCCAATCATCAAACCCTTCCCTCTTACATCTCCTATAATTTCATAATCATCTTTTAAAACCCGAAGCTTTGCTATCAAATAATCACCTTTTCTCTGGACATCTTTTATAAAATCTTCCCTATCAATGAATTTTATGTTTGCAACTGCAGCGGCGCAAGAAACTGGATTCCCACCAAATGTGGATAGATGATCTCCTGGCTTAAATGAGTTTGCAATCTCATCTCTTGTAATGAAGGCACTCAATGGAAACCCATCTGCAATACCTTTAGCCATAACCATTATATCGGGTTCTACTCCATAGTACTCAATTGCAAACATCTTGCCTGTTCTACAAAAACCAGTCTGGACTTCATCGATGATAAGAAGTATTCTGTTTTTATCTAATATTTTTTTGATTTCAACAAAATAATTATCAGGTGGAACAATAATACCACCCTCCCCAAGTATTGGTTCTGCAATAAAACCAGCAATGTTATCATATGTATTAAATTTTATAACCTCTTCCAATGCCCTTGCACATCTCAAATTACATTCTGGATATTCTAATTCATAAAAACATCTGTAACAATAAGGGGCGGGTAAAAAGGTGCAGCCTGACATATATGGACCACCACCTATCTTTCTTGAACTTATACCGCTTACACTTAAAGCAGCATATGTCCGACCATGAAAAGATCCCTGGAGAGAAATAAATTCATTTTTTCCTGAGAAGCGTTTTGCTAATCTGAGTGCACCTTCAATAGCCTCTGTACCACTATTTCCGAAAAAGCTTTTCTTTAACCTCCCTGGAGTGATTTCGGCCAACTTTTCAGCTAATTCTGCAGTTGGTTCTGAATAATAAATATAAGAACAACAATGAATCAACCTTTCCATCTGTTTCTTTGCCGCCTCGATTACCGCTTCATTACAATGACCGGAATTTACTACGCTTATTCCTGAATAGCAATCGATATACCTTCTTCCCTTATCGTCAAATATATATGTCCCCTTGGCCTTATCAATAATAACAGGTTGAATCTTGTCAACCACATTTGTGATTATGTATTTATTATATTTCTCTATAATATCCATAAATTCACCATATTAAATCTTATTTTTTTATCAATTCCAGATCTACTTCTTCACCAAACCGTTCTTTAATCAATTTCTGGAGATTCTCAAATTCTTCTACCTTCTCAAATTCAACAACAAGAAAACGATCATCCAAAACTTTTAACCTTCCAAATCCTCTTACACTATCAATAACTTTTAATGGATCGACCGTAATCCATCCCTTCATCCTCTTTACGAGCTCTTCTCCATCAAAAGGTCTTTCAATCTGAAGTGCCACCTTTCTTTCCTTTCCTTCCCAGCCTATGATAGCAGGTTGAACAATTATCGGTGATACAGGGTCATGCATTGCTGCACACCTAAACCATAACCTTGCCCGGATCATCCTTCCTCCTTTAAAAATTAACTTTAATAAATTTTACAATAAAAAAATATAATAAAACAATAATAAAATTTATAGGGCAATCATTTTCAATTTTATTATAACCTCCTATGGCATTCTACATCTATTTCCTACCCGGTCTCCCGGTCTCTCTCAAAATTGACAATATTCAAAATTGATGATAAATTTTGTTAAAAATCATATTAAAGGAGGTTTCTATGGCGATATTAGAATTAAGTATTGTCCCTATAGGGACACAAAGCACTAGTCTCAGTAGCTACGTTGCAGATTGTATAAAGGTCTTAAAAAATAAAGGACTCCGCTACGAGCTTACCTCCATGGGGACCAACATTGAGGGAAACCTAAAGGATCTCATCAAAATTGCAATGGAAATGCATGAAGTTCCATTTAAACAGGGGGCCCAACGTGTATTAACGACCATAAAAATTGATGATAGAAGGGATAAAAAAGGGACCATACAGGGAAAGAAGAAGGCTGTTGAAGGAAAGTTAAAATCAAAAAAATAAATTTAATAAGGAGGGAGCTATGAAAGTAAAGTGGTATGGACATGCAGCTTTTCTAATAACCTCTGAGAAGGGGATAAAAATAATAATTGATCCATATGAATCAGGGGCATACGGAGGTCAGCTCTCTTATGGTAAGATTAAAGATGAGGCAGATATAGTTCTTACAAGCCATGATCATGCAGACCATAATGATACAAAAAGTTTACCAGGGTCTCCACAAGTCATAAAAGGAAGCGGGACAAAAAACATAAAAGGTATTTCCATAATGGGGATATCAACTTTCCATGATACTTCTAAAGGTAGTGAAAGAGGAGAAAATACAATTTTTGTACTGACTGTTGATGATATGAAAATCTGCCACCTTGGAGACCTCGGTCATGTATTAAATGAAAAAGAGATTAAAGAAATCGGTTCAATTGACATTCTAATGATACCTGTGGGTGGCTTCTATACAATAGATGCAAAAGAAGCAACTCGTGTAGCCGAACAGATTAAACCTAAGGTTCTAATCCCTATGCATTTTAAGACCTCAAAATGTGGATTTCCGATCGCGCCAGTTGATGATTTCTTGAAAGACAAAACAAACTATAAGAAAGCAGGTACAAGTGAAGTTTCATTTACTAAGGCAGATCTTCCTCAAAAGATGGAGATTGTAGTTCTTGACCATGCATTATAAATCTTTATGGAAAAATTAAATATATTAATATCTCGAGAAGAGATAAAAGAGATTGTTAAAAAGTTGGCGGAACAAATCTCAAAGGACTATGAAGGAAAAGATTTAATCCTTGTTTGTATACTTAAAGGTGCTTTTATGTTTCTTTCGGATTTGGTCCGCCAACTTAAAATTCCTGTAAAAATTGATTTTGTTCGTTTAGCAAGTTATGGATCTCAAACTAAGAGCTCTGGCCTAGTTGAGATTACGAAAGACATTGAAATACCTATAGAGGGAAAGGATGTACTTATTATAGAAGATATCGTAGATAGTGGTAGAACACTTTTATTCTTAAAAGAACGTCTTGAACTTTCCAATCCAAAATCCGTAAAGATATGTGCACTTTTAGATAAGAAAGCACGAAGAGAAGTTGAGATAGAGGCAGATTATATTGGTAGAGAAATTGAGAATGTCTTCGTTGTTGGCTATGGGATAGATTTTAATGAATCATTTAGAAATCTTCCTGATATATATTATATTAATCACTAACTGATCAATTCTCGATTGTTATTGCAATGCAGATCCTAAGAAATCCTGATTCTGTATGGGATTGTAAGTCTTTATCATGAAGGCACCCATCGTGGGTTCGCAATAATTTTCTAAAGCTATTATCTTATGAATCCTTTACATCCCTGGAAGGTAAGTATCTCAGAGGCCATTAGAATTCAAAATATTTTGAGGAAGAGAATAATCCTCAAAAGAACCTTTAAAAAGATTAGAACAATTGGAGGTGCAGACGTTTCTTATCTTCATGATGAGGGAGTTCTTATAGGAGTAATTACCATATTTTCATATCCCGATATAGATCTTATTGAATATATATCAGTAAAAGGTAAGGTCTCATTCCCATATATACCGGGATTATTAAGCTTTCGTGAAGGCCCAATTCTCATAAAGGCTTTTGATAAATTAAAGATTCAGCCCGACTTGATACTATTTGATGGTCAAGGAATTGCCCACCCAAGAGGCGTTGGACTCGCTTCTCATTTAGGTCTCTGGTTTGATATTCCAACCATTGGCTGTGCAAAAAGTCCACTTTTAAAGGATTTTAAAGATCCTGGTCCTTTTCGTGGAGATTATGAAAAGATATTAATGGGGGGAATAGAGGTAGGTGCAGTTTTGAGGACAAAGGATAATACAAAACCTATCTTTGTATCACCAGGTCATAAGATTAATTTGGAATTAAGTATAAAAATAGTGCTAAATAGTTGTTTAGGATTCAGGATACCCGAACCACTTAGAAAAGCCCATCAGCTTTCGAAAATGAATTAAGAATCATAAATAATTGATTTTTTTCGAGGATTGTGGGCAATTTAAGATTATAAGCCTACATCTGAAGGAGTTTGAAAAAGTCTATAGTTTTTATAAATTGGACGATTCGAGATTGTTATTGCAAGGCGAAGCCGAAGCAATTTTTTCCAATGAGTCATTCCAAACAAAATAAGAAATAATTGAGATTACTACGCCCTTTGGGCTCGCAATGAGTTACAAAAAATCTTTCAAAAACTTTTTCAGGTCACTTGATCTTTTGATTTTGATACCTCTTGACAAAAAAAATGTATTTAATTATATTTAAATCTGGAAAATCTATAAATCATAAATATATTTCTCTTTTAGATTTCTTCAAAAATTAATTTCCAACCTTTTTGCTCTTTGAAAATTAAATATTGATTATTGCTCCGGCCTCCAAACCTTTCTAAAAAAATTTTAAACTGGAGAGTTTGATCCTGGCTCAGAGCAAACGCTGGCGGCGTGCCTAACACATGCAAGTCGTACGAGAAATCCTGGGCAACCGGGAGAGTAAAGTGGCGCACGGGTGAGTAACGCGTGGGTAACCTGCCCCTGAGTTGGGGATAACCTCGCGAAAGCGGGGCTAATACCGAATACTGTTACGATCCATTCGGGGGTTGTAATGAAAGGTGGCCTCTGCATGCAAGCTACTGCTCAGGGATGGGCCCGCGTCCTATCAGCTAGTTGGTAGGGTAATGGCCTACCAAGGCTATGACGGGTAGCTGGTCTGAGAGGACGGCCAGCCACACTGGAACTGAGACACGGTCCAGACTCCTACGGGAGGCAGCAGTGGGGAATCTTGCGCAATGGGGGAAACCCTGACGCAGCGACGCCGCGTGGGTGATGAAGGCCTTCGGGTCGTAAAGCCCTGTCAGGTGGGAAGAAATGTACTGATGCGAACAGTGTCAGTACTTGACGGTACCACCAGAGGAAGCACCGGCTAACTCCGTGCCAGCAGCCGCGGTAATACGGAGGGTGCGAGCGTTGCTCGGATTCACTGGGCGTAAAGCGCGTGTAGGCGGTTAGGCAAGTCAGGTGTGAAAGCCCGGGGCTTAACCCCGGAAGTGCACTTGAAACTGCCTAGCTGGAGTACGGGAGAGGAGAGTGGAATTCCCGGTGTAGAGGTGAAATTCGTAGATATCGGGAGGAACACCGGTGGCGAAGGCGGCTCTCTGGCCCGATACTGACGCTGAGACGCGAAAGCGTGGGGAGCAAACAGGATTAGATACCCTGGTAGTCCACGCCGTAAACGGTGGGCACTAGGTGTGGGAGGTATTGACCCCTTCCGTGCCGAAGCTAACGCATTAAGTGCCCCGCCTGGGGAGTACGGCCGCAAGGTTAAAACTCAAAGGAATTGACGGGGGCCCGCACAAGCGGTGGAGCATGTGGTTTAATTCGACGCAACGCGAAGAACCTTACCTGGGCTTGACATGCTGGTGGTAGGAACCCGAAAGGGGGACGACCCTGGTTTACCAGGGAGCCAGCACAGGTGCTGCATGGCTGTCGTCAGCTCGTGTCGTGAGATGTTGGGTTAAGTCCCGCAACGAGCGCAACCCTCATCCTTAGTTGCCATCATTGAGTTGGGCACTCTAAGGAAACTGCCTCGGTTAACGGGGAGGAAGGTGGGGATGACGTCAAGTCCTCATGGCCTTTATGCCCAGGGCTACACACGTGCTACAATGGGCGGTACAAAGGGTTGCAATCCCGCGAGGGGGAGCTAATCCCAAAAAGCCGCTCTCAGTTCGGATTGGAGTCTGCAACTCGACTCCATGAAGGCGGAATCGCTAGTAATCGCGGATCAGCATGCCGCGGTGAATACGTTCCCGGGCCTTGTACACACCGCCCGTCACACCATGGGAGCTGACTGTACCAGAAGTCGCTGGGCTAACCCCTGAGCTTGTCGAAGGGGAGGCAGGCGCCTAAGGTATGGTTGGTGACTGGGGTGAAGTCGTAACAAGGTAGCCGTAGGGGAACCTGCGGCTGGATCACCTCCTTTCTAAGGAGAATTGTAGAAGCATATCATTGATTGCCTCTACTATTCTTAGGTCAATACTCGGTACGGTAACCCTAAATTTTTTAATAGAATACGGGTTCGAGAAAGGCTCGTTAAAGTGGATAGAATGTCCTCTTTAAGGGCCTATAGCTCTGAAACTCCCATAAGCTAAAGGCTATAGGCCATGAGGTAATTGCAGATAAGGGCCTATAGCTCAGTTGGTTAGAGCGCACGCCTGATAAGCGTGAGGTCGATAGTTCAAATCTATCTAGGCCCACCAAAGATAAACAGAAAGTAAGAGATAGGGAGTGAAAATCTACTACTTCCTGTTTCTTACTTCTAACTTTTATTGAGTGGGGATGTAGCTCAGTGGGAGAGCACCTGCCTTGCACGCAGGGGGTCGGCGGTTCAAATCCGCTCATCTCCACCAGAAGGATGAGCTGGATCTGAACTTACGATTCTCGAACACTAAATCTATTGTTCTTTGGCAATTGAATATGGGTGGAGGCACCGTAGGGATTTATGGTCAAGCTACTAAGGGCATACGGTGGATGCCTTGGTGCCAGGAGGCGATGAAGGACGTGGTAAGCTGCGATAAGCCTCGG
>JBBIOI010000022.1:0-35079 GCA_037443425.1 Deltaproteobacteria bacterium | reverse complement strand
TGGGTTGATTTGCCCGCTCCGTTAGGACCGATGACTGATAGGATTTCGCCTTTATAAAGCTCCAATGATAGATTATCGAGGATATCCGTTCTTCCATAACCAGAAGTTACTTCAATAACATCCAAGATCTTCACCTGTACTGTCCCCCGAGATATGCCTCAAGTACTCGATGGTCATTTCTTATCTCTTCTGGAGAACCCTCAGACAATTTTTTCCCCTCACTCATCACTATGATAGGATTGCAAAGATTCATAACCAGATCCATGTCATGTTCTATGATAAGAAATGTGATTCCTTTTTCAAATGAAAGTCTTTTTATATTTTCAACCAGTTTATTCATAAGGGTCCTATTTACTCCTGCACCAGGTTCATCTAATAAAACCAACTCAGGATCTGCCATTAATGTCTTTGCAAGCTCAAGCAGTTTTTTTTGACCACCCGAGAGATTTCCAGCATATTCATCCATAAGATGATGTAACTCAAAGAATTCGAGGATCTCCTGGGCCTTGTTTCGAATCCTCTTCTCCTGTTTTTCTACAGCACCCTGCCTGAACCAAGCATTCCAGATCTTTTCACCCAATTGATTTTCAGGTATTACCATTAGATTCTCAAGAAGGGTCATGTGAGAAAATTCGCGAGTGATTTGAAATGTTCTACAGATCTTCCTCTTAAAGATCTGGTGAGGCAAAAGACCGTCAATCCTTTTGCCTTTAAATAATATCTTTCCACCATCAGGTTTATAAAAGCCTGTAATGATATTGAATAAGGTCGTTTTTCCTGCACCATTCGGTCCGATTAGACCTGTAATCGTCCCTTTTTTTACAATAAAAGAACAGTGATTGACCGCGTGGATTCCACCAAAGCTCTTTCTTAGGTCCCTTATTTCAAGCATAGATTAAGTATTTTCTTTTTTACTCTCCAGCTCTTTAAGCCTTGCCTCAAGTTTAATAATCTTCTCCTCTGTAGATTTTTTATAGGTTTCAAATTCTACTTCCTTTGATGCAAGCTGTTTATTCTTATAATCTAACTCGTCCCTAAGTCTTGCCAGTTCTACATCTTTTTTCTCAATCGTTTCACAAAGCTCCTTTATCTTTGTCTCTTGGGCTTTATATTCCCTTTTTAATCTTGTCATCTCTTTTTTAATTTCTGTTAAATCCTCTTTCTTTTTCTTAATCCCTGTTTTTGCTTCACCCTTCTTCTTAGTCTTTGAGCCAATCTTTTTAGTAGATACTGGCATCTTATAATCACTCCCTCCACATGAAAATAGATTTTCTCCTCACCCGTTCGCTCTTCCCAAAAGGGAAAGGGTGAGATAGGATTTGCTTCGGTAAATTGTATTTATAATTTAGAAATATTACTGTCTAAAAATTCTTTAACCTTTTTTATTGCACAGAATTCTCCACACATTGTACAGACATCGCCTTCTTTAGATTTTCCTTCCTCATGATATCGCCTTGCCTTTTCTGGATCGATTGCAAGTTGAATCTGCCTTTCCCAGTCAAATGATTTTCGGGCCTTTGCCATTTCTATGTCTCTTTCAATAGCCCTTTTATTCCCACGGGCAATATCTGCTGCATGAGCAGCGATCTTTGCAGCTATAACCCCTTCTTTTACATCTTCGATTGATGGTAACTTAAGATGTTCTGATGGTGTAACATAGCATAAGAAGTCAGCACCTGCCCGACCTGCAATGGCACCTCCAATAGCACAAGTTATGTGGTCATATCCTGGAGATATATCTGTTACTAAGGGCCCAAGCACATAGAATGGTGCTCCTTTACAGAGTCTTTTTTGTAAAATTACATTTGCCTCAATCTGCTCAAGGGGGACATGACCAGGACCTTCTATCATCACCTGAACACCTTCTGCCCATGCCCTCTCTGTCAATTCACCAAGTACAATCGTCTCTTCCACTTGTCCCCTGTCTGTTGCATCAGCGATACAACCGGGTCTTAAACCATCTCCAAGGCTCAATGTGACATCGAACTGCTTTGCAATCTCTAAGACTTTGTCATAATTTTCAAATAGGGGATTCTCCTTCCCTGTATAGACCATCCATTCAGTCAAAAATGCACCTCCACGACTAACAATCCCAAGTAGTCGACCACTGCGTCTAAGCCGATCAAGCGCATTTCTCGTAACGCCACAATGAATTGTCATAAAATCTACGCCTTCTTCAGCCTGACGCTCAATGACCTCGAAAAGATCTTCAACCCTCATTTTGCTTAGGGCTCCCCTTTTTCTAACCGCTTCGATAGCCGCCTCATATATTGGAACAGTCCCAACAGGAACAGGGCAGTGATGTAAAATCTCTTTTCTAATTGAATCAATGTCTCCTCCAGTACTGAGATCCATAATAGTGTCTGTACCTGCTTTAATCGCAATCTCGAGCTTTCTTAATTCTTCTTCCAGATCTACATGATCAGATGAGGTCCCGATATTAGTATTAACCTTTATCCTTAATCCTTCCCCAATACCAACAGGTTTAAGGTTGCGATGATTTTTGTTTGCAGGAATAACTATTCTTCCCTGTGCCACCTTTTCACAGAGCCACTTAGAAGATACCCCTTCGGCTTGTGCTACAAACTCCATCTCTTTTGTTATGATACCTTTTTGAGCTTCTAATTTTTGAGTCATAAAATTTACCTTCTTTCTTGTTAAATTAAAGCCTTGACCTTATTTACCACCTCTATTGGGTTCCTTCCAAGAACCCTTATCATCGGTTCTTTACCGATATCACCTTCGTCGTAGATAAAGTCAGGAACACGCTTCATCTTTTCTAAGACCATTGATACTCCCCA
This sequence comes from Deltaproteobacteria bacterium, assembly GCA_037443425.1. Taxonomy (GTDB): domain Bacteria; phylum Desulfobacterota; class BSN033; order BSN033; family UBA1163; genus JBBIOI01. Next base: position 32,278 of record JBBIOI010000022.1, on the reverse strand, counting down.
TTCGAGAGAAGAACCTTCTTTCTCCTTTAACTCCTTTGGTTCTTTCTTTCTGTCAAAATGACCAATCGTGAAACCCTTCTTTTTTAGCTTCAAGATATTCTCTTTTGAGTATCTTATATTCATTGCAGAGCAATAGTCAGGGTCAAAACGGATTACCGAGAGGATGATATTTGCTATGTGACTCGATACACCAAATTCTGGGTCTGCCAACGTTTTAATCGTATCTTTAAACCTTACTATCCTTCCAGGGAACGAAGCAATATCCTCGGGTCCATTTGCATAGGGAAGGGCATATCCTAAGTTTGAAGAAACCTCAGGGATGAGATGCCCTATCCTTTCTTTTTTTAAAATCTCAATGGCCTGCTTAAGCTCTTCAATTACCTGGAATCTTTTTATCTCTTTTAATATAAAAGCAAATTGATTGAGAGGGCCATTTCCTTTACCAATGTTTAAACCATACTTAATTGCCAATGTAATGAAATCCTTTGACTTTCTTATGGCTTCATTTAAAGTTTCTCCCATTGCTAAATATGTAGCAATGGCAGATGCAAATGTGCAGCCTGTTCCATGGGTATTTTTTGAATCTATCCTTTTGGCACAAAATTCATGAAATCCTTTACCATCATATAATAGATCAATAGCTAAGTCACCTTTAAGGTGGCCACCCTTTATAAGTACTGCTTGGGGTCCAAACCTATAGATTTTTTTCGAGGCCTCTTTCATATCATCTATTTCTTTAATTTTCAGATCAGTAAGGATTGAGGCTTCTAACAGATTCGGAGTAACAATAGTAGCCAGAGGAAAAAGTTTTTTTATCAACGTAACCCTTCCATCTTCACTTAAAAGGGGGTCTCCATTTTTGGAAAACATTACAGGATCAACTATTACCTTTTTAATCCCATACTGCTTTATCTTTTTAGCTACTATTTCTATAATCTCTGATCGAGCCAACATCCCTGTCTTAATAGCATCAGCCCCGATATCAGAAAGCACAGAGTCGATCTGAGCTGAGATAAATGACTGCGGAAGTTGCTGAATGGCAGAAACTCCACATGTGTTCTGAGCTGTAAGTGCAGTAACAACACTTAATCCGTATCCACCAAGCAGTGTGATCGTTTTTAAATCAGCCTGAATTCCTGCTCCACCGCCCGAATCTGAACCTGCAATGGTTAATATCTTCTTTATTTCCATCTTTTTAATTCCTCACTTATCAGCTTAGCAGCCTTCTCTCCTGAGAGGAGCATACCACCAAATATCGGTCCCATTCTATAAGACCCAAAGACTGCATTTGCTGCCATTCCTGTTACATAAAGCCCTGGAAATACCTCTCGAGTATTCTTCAATGTATCTATCTCAGCTGCGTCTGCCCATAAGGATCTTTCCCCAATAATCTTTCCAGTTTCGGTAAAAAGCTTTATATCATTCTTCCTCTGTAAGATTGCTACAACTTCTGTAGCATGACCTGTTGCATCAACTACAAACTTTGATTCAATGGTTAATGGATCTACATGCAATTGAGCCATATCCACAGCAGTCCAGTTTAGAACAAGTCCTGTCACTCTATTATCTCTTATTACCAGATCCTCAGCACTTAAAAGATTGAAGATCCTAACACCTGACTTTACCGATTTTGAACAAAGAGTTGAAATTGATTCGATAGAATCTGCCGTAAAGTACCCATCTTTATAAGGGTGTGTAGTTATCCCAAATTCATCAAGGATTCTCTTTCCTTCTTCCTGAACGACAATCTCGTTAAACATCATTCCTCCACCCCACATTCCACCTCCAATAGATAATTTTCTCTCAAAAAGTGAGACCTTATATCCGTTTTTTGCTAAATAATAGGAACATACAAGGCCTGATGGTCCACCTCCAACAACCGCCACATCTACTGAGAGTGAGTCTTTTAATTTTGAAAAGTATCGTTCAATGATGGCTTCTGTTATAATTTTTTCATCAAGTGACATAATTTTTCATCCTTTCTTTATTAGGTAAATAAAAAGCCGTAATTCCATTCGAGGTATTACGGCCTTTCGTCTATCTTCCGCTTCCCTTCGCTGGAATTACCCAAACAGGTTCAAAGGGTCTCCTTACCTTATGGCAAGGACTCTCAGCCCGATGAGCTCCCCTAGCGTTCCTAATCTCAATTTAAAATAATTTTAATTAATTTTCAATAATTTATACGCAGATTTTAATTCTTTACAATTTCAAAAATATTGTAATTCGAATGCATCCTTTATCAGTTCAATCTTATTCTTATCCCGATTAATCTCAATTGCAACTACATCAAACCTTGCATTCACATCTTCAATCTTATTCTCTTTTAAGAAGTTAAGCGCTATCTTTGAAAGCTTGGTCTGTTTTGAAAGGTTAACTGCCATTTGAGGAGGGCCAAATAGATCTGAACTTCTGGTCTTAACCTCAACAAAGACGAGGGTATCCTTATCTTTCGCTATGATATCCATCTCACCCAATTTACATACATAATTTTTTTTGATAATCCGATAGCCATTCTTTTTTAAGAAACGAATGGCCAACTCTTCTCCCTTTTTACCGAGTTCTTTTTTCTCCATTTAATTTAACAACCTCTTGATAGATATTCCCTTACCTGCCGAAATGTCTTCCTATGGATATCACATATACCATATCTTTCAATAGCCTTTATATGCTCCTTAGTCCCATAACCTTTATGTCTTGCAAAATTATATTGCGGATACCTTTGATGGAATTCAATCATCATACGATCCCTTGTAACCTTAGCAACGATAGAGGCTGCAGCAATAGAGTTTGAGAGTTGATCACCTTTTGGAATAGGTTTCTGAGGGAGGCTAAGATTCAGATATTGGTTTCCATCAATAAGAATAATATCAGGAGGGAGGGGAAGATTCTTAATGGCTAAGGCCATTGCTTTTAATGAAGCATTGAATATATTGACAAGATCAATCTCCTCAGGATTCACAAGACCAATCCCTACGGCTGTGGCCTTCGAAATAATAAGTTCATAAAGATATTCACGTTTCTTTTCAGATATCTTTTTGGAGTCAAAAAGCCTTTCTCCAATCCCTTCTTTGGGAAGGATAACTGCTGCTGAAACTACAGGTCCTGCCAGAGGTCCTCTTCCAGCTTCATCGACACCTGCAATCCTATGATAACCAAGATTATAATAGATCTTTTCAAAATAATCTGTTGGCATTAGTGTAAGGAGAAAGAACCTCTTTTAACTTTATTTAAGCCTCTTGTTTCTTTTCACCTTTAATTCGAGCAGCCTTACCTTTTAGATTTCTAAGGTAGAACAGTTTTGCCCTTCTTACCCTGCCTCGATTTATAATCTCGATTTTTTCGATACGTGGGGAATGAAGGGGAAAAATCCTTTCAACCCCAACACCGTAGGAGATCTTCCTGACAGTGAAGGTAGACCTAATACCCCCTTTTTTCTTTCGAATAACCACGCCTTCAAAAGGCTGGACCCTCTCTTTTTCTCCTTCAATAATCTTTACATGTACGCGTACTGTATCTCCAACTTTAAAATCGGGGAGATCTGTCCTTAATTGTTCCCTTTCAACTAATTCAAGTGGATTCATTTTGCACTCCTTTTATAAATTTTTATATCTATTTTCATTTTCTTCTATCCTTTCACCAAATAGCCTATCCAATATAATCGCAACAGCACAGCGAACAGAAAAGTGGTTATACCCTTTGCCTTCAATGGGTTGGAGTATATAATCTGAACCTTCTATAATCTCTTTGGTCAATCCCCATCCTGTTCCAAAAATTATTAAAAATGGGTTCTCAACTTTTTTCATTAATTGTTTCATATCTTTAAAACTTATGCAACCACTATATAATGATGCACTCGTTGAGACCTTTATTACCTTCTTTTTCCATAAATTAAAAATTTCTTTTTCTGACTCATCTAAACTCCTTGAAACCCTAATGAGAGACAACGCCTCTTTTCTCAATGAATTATATAATGATCCCTTACCATTTCTCCAGTGGTTGATTATTCTTTCAACCAATTTAACCTGGCTTTCAAGGGGGGTTATTACAAAGAAACCTCCTAAACCATAGCTTCTTACACAGCGTGAAATATCGTGGATATCAAAATTTGTTACAGCGGTTGCTATGATCTCCTTTCTCATATTATAAACAGGATAGTGAACCAAACCAACATAGATGTTGGAGCTCATAATGGTGGTATTATCCCTTCATTAATTCCTCTAAATATTTTTTTTCTTCATCAGTAAGTATTGCATTCGCTAAAAGATCTGGCCTTTTTGTGAAGGTCTTTTTAATTGCCTCCCTTCTTCTCCACTCAGAGATTGCTGAATGGTTTCCTGAAACGAGTATCTCAGGAACCTTGTGACCTTCGAAGTCGAAAGGTCGAGTATATTGAGGATATTCAAGAAGGGAGTTCATAAATGAGTCTTCCTTTGCCGACTCCTCTGCTCCCAATACCCCTGGAATAAGTCTTGAGATTGAATCGATAAGCACCATTGCTGCAATCTCTCCACCTGTTAGGATGTAATCACCAATTGATATTTCTTCGTCTATATAGAATTCCCTGACCCTTTCATCCACACCTTCATACCTTCCACAGATAATGATAAGATGTGATTTTTGTGATAGCTCTTCTACCTTTTTTTGGTTTAATGTTTTCCCTTGAGGAGAGAGATAGATTGTCCATGATAAAGGGTCTTGAGATTTTACCCATCTAATAGCCCTAACAATTGGTTCGACTTTCATTATCATACCTGGTCCGCCGCCATAAGGGGTATCATCTACGGTCTTATGTTTATCAGTTGAAAAATCTCTAATATTAATAGTCCTTATCTCTATGATCCCCTTCTTTATCGCCTTTCCAATTATGCTTTCCTGAAAGGGAGAAGAGAACATATTGGGAAATAACGTAAGTATGTCAAACTTCATCTATCTCCTCCCACAGACCTTCCATGCGTGAAACCTTAACTACATTTTTTTCGAGATCAACATTTTTGATAACATCTTCTATTACTGGAAGAAGAATCTCCCTTTTCTTTCCTTCAACAATAATAACATCATTTGCTCCAGTTGAAAAAATGCTCTTTATTTTACCTATAATCTTACCTTTGTCCGTCTCAACCTTCATACCGACAAGATCTGCCCAGTAATATTCTCCACTGTCCAAGGGAGGAAGATCCTCTCTTTTGACAAGAATCTCTTTCCCAATCAATGGGATAACTTCTTCTATTTTTTCAATCCCTTTTAGATGTAGGATAATCTTTGGGGGTTTGGGTGTTGCTTTAATGATCTCATATGATCTTAATTGACCTTTAAGATCTTCAATGAATATTTCTTTATAAGAAAGGAATCTATCAAGTTCCTCTCCAAAATAATCAATTTTAATTTTACCCTTAACCCCATGAGGTTTTACTACTCTGCCAATCGGGAAAAATTTTTCCATTTATCTTTTAAATAGGGTGGCAAGGGCCACCCTATAAAAATACAAATCAGTTTTTTCTATTCAATGATCTCTAATACTGAGCGTTTCCCTAAATTAGCAGAGGCAGCACCTAATATGACCCTTATGGCCCTTGCTGTCCTACCCTGTTTTCCAATCACCTTTCCCAAATCATCTTTTGCAACAGAGAGCTCAATGACAGAGGTCTTTTCTCCTTCAATTTCAGATACCCTTACCTGATCCGGATGATCTACTAAGGCTTTAGCAATGTATTCAATAAGCTCTTTTGTACTACTCATAATCCACCTCCACTTTGTCTAATGATCCAAACGGGATTCGTAAAAAGGCAATTTAAATATTTACCTCATTAAACTTCTTTTTGATTCCAGATTTAATTAAGAGCCTTCGAACAGTTTGTGTTGGTTGTGCCCCTTTTTTTAACCATTCTATTGCCTTTTCTTCTTTAATCTTAACTTCAATGGGATCCTTTTTGGGATCATAAGTCCCTATCTGATCAATGAATTTCCCATCCCTTGGAGAACGACTATCTGAAACCACGATCCTGTAAAAAGGGCTTTTCTTTCCACCAAATCTCATTAACCTCATGGATACAGCCATCTCCTTTTTAAATCACCTCCCTTCTCTTATAAAAAGAATTTAACCGCTTTTTATTAAAAATATAACCTTCTTTAGAAAAAATCACAAATTTAATTTTTAATTAAAAAGATCCCTCACTCCAAAATGAATTGAAATAATTTTCTAAATTATTAAGGGATTATATTTTAAAGAAATTGGGTTAAGAGAAGAAGGGTATCCTTCCCCTTGCAAATCCTTTTTTATCCATTTTTGCAAATTGCTTCATCATCTTTCGAACCTGAGCATATTGTTTTAGTAGCTGGTTTACTTCTTGAACGGTTGTTCCACTCCCACGGGCAATCCTCAATCTTCGGCTCCCATTAATAATTGTATAATCGGCCCTCTCTTTGGGTGTCATTGAATTTATTATTGCCTCTATTCTTACGAGCTTTTTCTCATCAAAATCGATCCCTCCAATTGACTTGATCTTCTTACCAAGGCCTGGAATCATGCCGAGTATAGATTCCAGAGAACCCATCTTTCGGATCTGCTGTAGCTGTTCTTTAAAATCTTCAAGTGTAAAGGAATCTTTTCTAATCTTCCTTTCTAATTCCTTTGCCTTTTTTTCATCGAACGTAGCCTCTGCCTTTTCAATAAGGGTCAATACATCACCCATTCCCAAGATACGTGAGGCCATTCTATCGGGGTGGAAAGGTTCGATTGCATCAAGTTTTTCACCAGTGCCTATAAATTTTATCGGTTTCTGAGTTACCGAAACAATTGAGAGTGCGGCCCCACCGCGTGCATCTCCATCCATCTTTGTTAATATTACTCCATCTATACCCAATCGCTCATTAAAACTTTTAGCTATGTTTACTGCATCTTGGCCTGTCATTGCATCTGCAACCAGTAGGACCTCCCTCGGTTTTATATGCTCTTTTATCTCTCTAAGCTCAAGCATGAGAGTCTCATCGATATGAAGTCTACCTGCGGTGTCAATTATTACCAGGTCATAACCACTCTTCAGGGCAATATCTTTTCCTTTGATACATATCTCCAATGGTGATTGAGAAGGTTCTGGATGGTAAAAATCCACTTTTAGATCCTCAGCCAGTTTTTGGAGTTGATCAATTGCAGCAGGCCTGTAGACATCTGCCGCAATAAGATAGGGCCTTTTCTTTCTCTCCTTAAAATAACGAGCAAGTTTTGCAGCTGTAGTAGTTTTCCCACAGCCATGAAGACCAACAAGCATAAGTGGAACAGGCGGAGTCCCTGAAATATTTATCCTTTTTTCTTCTCCGCCAAGTAATAATGTCATCTCTTCCTTTACAATCTTTATCATCTGCTGGGCAGGTGTGAGACTTGCCATTACCTCTTGACCTATGGCCCTCTTTTCCACAGATTGAATGAAATCCTTAACAACTTTAAAATTTACATCAGCTTCGAGTAATGCTATTCTTACTTCTCTTAAGGCCTCTTGAATATTCTGCTCAGTTAATTTTCCGTGACCTCTTAGTTTTTTAAAGATGGTTTGGAGCTTTTCCGAAAGGCCCTCAAACATATTAAATCCCCATCCTATATTGTTTATCTACTATTTTTCCTTAGGTCGAATCTTGACCTTACTTCTTTCCTTATCTTCTCCCTTTATCTCAATTTGATTCTTTTCTATATAAAATATTATCTCTTCTCCAGAGATAAGGTTATCATCTTCTAAAACCTTAGGATTTCCTGTAAGGATAACCTTCTGATCCAGATTATAAAAAATAGCCTTTTCACAATTTGCTATCCTAAGACCCTGCTGAATTTTAACATTTCCATGTGCTGTAACCCTCTCAATACCTTTACCATCATTCATTAGTAATGCCTCTATTGAATCGGCATGGATTACAATATCTCGCTGACGTGCCACAACATTTCCATAAAAAACAATCAAGTTCTCCTTCGAATAGGTTTCAATCCTGTCGGATATAATTTCTATTGGATAACCTCCACCTTTAATGCCTGATACTTCGGACTCTTTAGCCTTAACTATTTGGAGATTTTCGTCCTCTCTTGATTTTTCTATTTTATCGGGCAATAAAGCTATTCTTTTCTCATCATCAGGATTAACTTCACTATAGTATCCTTCTCTTTTCCCAGATAATATTTTTGAAGATTCATCAATTCTCGGTTCAATAAATTTCTCGGGTGAAGATTTTTTATCTAATGCCAATATTTCATCATGAAAACTGATGGGTTTTCTCCCTTCCTCCTCATATTTAATTATAACAAAGTCTTGATTTTCAGGGGGGGAAGAAATCTTATTTTTTAAATCTTTGGCCTCCTTTATGGATGTCTTCTGTTCTGAAATTCCTTTTTCAATAAATGATTTCGCATCCTTTAAGTACCGACTCTTAGGATATTCATTTACAAGTCTCGTAAATACTTCGAGAGCCTTATCAAAACGGTTAAGACCAATGTAACTCTTTCCCAAAAAAAACAATATTCTATCTTCATCTGCACTTCCAGGAAACATCTTCAAGATTCCTTCGAATCGCTGGGCGGAGGCTTCAAACTTACCTTTTTTATAATAAAAATCTCCAATGTAAGCTTCATGTTCAACTAAACGCCTCCTGCATATCTCAATCTTAGATTTTGCCCTATCGGCAAATATACTTGTGGGATAATTATTGATTAGATATTCGAAATTTGAAAGTGCCTTTTTTGCATATGTTTGATCCCTATCCGGGCTCAAGATCTGATTAAAATAAGACATTGCGATCTGAAATTGGACATAAGGAATATCTTCATGGGTTGGATGAATCTTTTTAAATTCTTCATATGCAGAGATAGCCTCAACATATTCTTTCATATGGAAGTGACAATCACCGATCTTTAACTCTGCCAGTGTAGTAAAAGGTTGGCTATCCGGGAAAGAGGTCTTTAACTGCTCGAATTTTTTTAATGCCTCTGAATAATCCCCTTTATTAAATCTGACCAATCCCTCTTTATATAGTAATTCAGGATCCCCTTCTATTGTCTTTATTGCCTTTCCTTTTCCACCGCATGAGTAAAGAAGGGATATAACTAAAGTGAATAAGAAAATAATTTTTAATTTGATCATTGTCTTAATAAGCATACCTTTGTTAAACATAATTATGATAGGTAGAGGATTTGATGTCAACTAAAAGGCTAAGAAAAATTTTTTCATCATCCATGCCCTGATGGTTTGCGAAACTTTTATGAGAATTTATCAAAGAATTTTAGATGCTTTTATTTAAAAAGATTCTCTTGAATTCCATTTAGAAAATAATTAATATTTAAATCATATTGTAGATTAATTTAAAGAAAGGAAATCGATTATGAAGATTGAGATGGCAAAGCGAATTGGACAGATACCTCCTTATCTATTTGCAGAAATAGATAGGAAAAAGGAGGAGATGAAGAAAAAAGGTATAAGCCTTATAGATTTTGGCATAGGCGACCCTGATCTCCCCACACCCAAACCCATTATAGAAAGATTGAAAAAGGCATCCGAAGATCCAAAAAATCACAGATATCCTTCTTATGAAGGAATGAAAGAGTTTAGGGAGGCTGTGGCACAATGGTTTTTTAGAAGGTTTGGTATAAGGTTTGATCCTGATAGAGAAATCATTGCCCTGATTGGCTCAAAAGAAGGTATCGCTCATATACCACTCGCCTTTGTAGATCCTGGTGATTATGTGCTTGTGCCAAATCCAGGCTATCCAGTTTATCGTGTCTCGACCCTTTTTGCAGGTGGAATACCTTACTTTATACCCTTAAGGAAAGAGAACAATTTTTTACCGAATCTTTCAGAGATACCAAAAGATGTCTTAGAAAAGACAAGGATTCTCTTCATCAATTATCCAAATAATCCCACGGCCGCAATTGCTGAGAGATCCTTTTTTGAAGAAGTGGTTTCTTTTGCACAAAGGCATCAAATAATTGTTTGTCATGATGCTGCCTACTCTGAGGTAGCTTTTGACGGGTATAGACCTCCAAGTATTTTTGAGGTCGATGGTGCAAAGGAGGTAGGGATTGAATTTCATAGCCTCTCCAAAACATTTAATATGACAGGCTGGAGGATAGGATTTGCTGTGGGTCGACAGGAGATTATATCAGGGCTTGGAAGGGTCAAGACCAATATTGATTCTGGATTATTCCAGGCAATTCAAGAGGCAGGGATTGAGGCCTTGACCAATTTTGAAACACCTGTTGAAGAGATTATTAGAATCTATGAGCGGAGAAGGGACATAATGGTGAATGGTTTAAAGGAGATAGGTCTTGAGGTGGAAAGACCTCGAGCCACATTCTATCTATGGATACGAGTGCCAAATGGGTATAGCTCAACCCAGTTTACTACGATTTTGCTTGAAAGGGCAGGTATTGTTGTCACCCCAGGAAATGGCTTTGGAGACTTTGGAGAGGGCTATATCAGAATGACGATAACGGTTGAGGAATCTTTAATAAAAGAGGCAATCGAAAGGTTAAGAAGGATTAATTTTTAAGAATATCAAATTCATTGATGTCTTCTCTTTTCTTTTTCTTCTCTTTTGTAATCTTTTCAGAAATAAAAAGGAGGATCTCATGCAAGATGTTTTGGGAGAGATATTTCTTATAGGTCTCCTTATATTTTTAAATGGATACTTGGCGGGTACAGAGATTGCTGTTGTAACAGCAAGAAAAAGTCTTATTCAACAAATGGTTGAAAATGGCAGGAGAAGTGCAAAATTCCTTTTAAAACTGAAACAAGAACCTGATCGTTTTCTTGCCACCATTCAGATCGGAATAACAGGTATAAGTGCCTTAGCCTCAGCAATTGGCGGGGCCACGGCAATTAAGGTAATAAAACCTGCCCTTGAGATGATCCCTCTAAGAATTATATCAGTTGGAGCAGAACCAATTGCTATTGGTATTGTCGTTATTTTGATTACATATTTTTCTGTAATATTTGGAGAGCTTGTACCGAAATCGATTGCACTAATGCATCCTGAAAAAGTAGGACTATGGACAGCAAGAAGCATAGATATATTTTCTAAGGTTTTTTATATCTTTGTAAAACTTCTTACATTTAGCACCTCGCTGGTGCTTAGTCCTTTTGGCAGAAGACCTTTCACAGATAGGGCGTATATAACCGAAGAAGAAGTGAGAATGCTTATAAAAGAAGGAGGAAAGCATGGTGTATTTGAACCTGTAGAGGAAAAGATTCTCCAGCGTGTATTTGAATTTACTGACATGTCAGCAAAAGAGGTAATGGTTCCAATAACGCAGATCGTTGCTATCCAAATAGATAAGACGCCTGAAGAGATAAAAACAATTATAGAGGAAGAACAATTTTCACGTTATCCTGTATATGGAAAGGATCTTCAAGACATTCGTGGTGTCCTGCATGCAAAGGATTTTTTTACACTTCTAAATAGGCCAGGGCAAGTCGATATTAGAAAGATCATAAAACCACCATTTTTCATTCCTGAAACAATGAAGCTAAGTTTACTCTTGGGAGAGATGCAAAAACGAAGGACTCATATGGCCCTGCTTGTAGATGAGTATGGGGGGATATCAGGTCTTGTCACAATCGAGGATCTACTTGAGGAGCTTGTCGGTGAGATTAGAGATGAGTATGACATAGAAAGTCCTGTTCTTCAATTGAAAGATGGAACGTTAATGATTGATGCCTCAATAAGTCTAAGGGATCTCAAAGAGGATTATAATATCTCACTGCCTGAATCTCCTGAATATGAAACCCTTGGTGGTTTTTTAATGACGGCACTTCAGCGAATTCCTCAGGTTGGAGATGAAATAGAAATGGATGGAAAGAGACTAAGTATTGTGGAGATGTTCGGTCAAAGGATTTCGAAGGTTAGATTAGAAATATTAAGTTCAGATTAATACTGTTGCTCACAACCTCCAACGACTATCTCAGGGATCCGTAGGGTTGGTTGACCATCAGATACAGGGACACCCTGTCCATCCTTTCCACAAGTGCCTATTCCAAAACCAAGGTCATTTCCAACCATATCAATCTCTTGAAGTACTCGAGGGCCATTACCAATGAGGGTTGCTCCCCTTACAGGTTCACCTATAGTCCCTTTTTCAATAATATATCCTTCGTTTACTTCAAAGACAAAATCTCCATTGACTGTATTAACCTGTCCTCCTCCCATCTTTTTAACATATAATCCTTTCTCAACGGAGTGTATTATCTGCTCAGGATCCATTTTCCCTGGCAATATTAACGTATTACTCATCCTCGGAATAGGTTTATGCCTGTATGATTCACGCCTTCCATTTCCTGTTGATTTGACACCGTCCTTCATAGCAGTTAATCTGTCATAAAGGTAACCTTTTAATATTCCTTCTTCTACCAAGATAGTTCTTCGTGAAGGAACCCCTTCATCGTCAAAGGCATAGGATCCCCTTTTCTTTGGTATTGTAGGATCATCAACCACTGTAATAAGGGGGGAGGCAACTTTTTCACCTACTTTATTTGAATAGACTGATAACCCTTGCTGTGCGAGGTCGGCTTCAAGGCCATGACCTATGGCCTCGTGAATCATTGTCCCTCCAGCCTGGCTTGAAAGGACTACAGTCATTTTTCCCATTGGCGCCTTCCTTGCTTTTAACATCAAGAGCGCCCTATTCGCTGAGATACGAGCAACTTCTTCTGGAGGAAAGGTATCAAACAATTCAAAGCCAATTGTTCCACCTACTGCTTCATAACCTGTCTGGATGACCCCATTTTCAGAGGATACCACTTGCACAGAGAACACTATACCACTTCTTACTCCCTCAACAAAAACCCCATCAGAATTAGCAATCGATACAAATTGAATTGAATCCCTATAGATAACTTTTACCTGTCTTATACGATGATCCATCTTTCGTGCAGAGTCATTTGCCCTTTTTACCATTAATACCTTTTCTCCTATTGAAATCCCTTTAGGATCTTTTTCTATCAACGAAGGCGATGATGGAGTCTCATAAAAACGATTTATCTCTGATAGGGGTGGAATATATTTAATCGAGTCTCCCTTTTTCTCTTTTTTTATAGAGGCATTTATTATTTGAGCTAAATTAATAAGCTCTCTTTCACTCAATCTATTAGTAAAGCTATAGAATGTTCTTCCTTCAAAGATTGTTCTAATACCAATCCCAAAATCAAAATTTGAAATAACCTTCTCAATCCGGTTATCTTCACAGACAATGCTTACTGAATAGCTCTTTTCAAAAAAGATATCAGAAAATTCACCACCTTCGCTTAGAGCGTTTTTAAGAACCTTTTCAGTTGAAATATTTCTCAAGATATTATCAAACATCCCTTTTCCCTTCTTGTATTAGATTTACTTTTTCTATCGTTATCTCACTATGTAGATTTTCTATCACCTCTTCAACTTCTCTTTCACAGCCTGGTGCAATCATTAGCTCTACTATAGCCTCATTGGGATCTTTGGTTCTAACTACAGCAATCCCTTCGTGGGATTCAAAGATAAATTTTAAGTATGAAATCTCTTTTCTTTTTATTCTAAGAAATATAGAATGTGTATCCATAAATTTAGGTTAAAATTCTCAGGTTCTAATTTTATTAAGGTTTTTTCTAATCAGTCTTCCTCTAACATCACCAAACAATATAACATCTTTTATTATCCCTTCGACAGGAAAGAATTCCTTAGAAAGCCATCCCTCTATCAATCCTTCTTTTGAATGGGTAATATCTGGGTCTAAAAAGAGTTTAATGAAAAATTCCTTTCCATCCTTATTCTTCTCCCTTATCCTCTTCTTTTCTTCCTCCTCTTTTGAGGCAACCCTCACTTCATAACTTGAAGATCCCTTTCTTGGAAAGGTCGGGACGATGTATCTCTTACCTCTATCAATCTTTCCATAAACACCATACCTGAAATTATAAGATGCTGTAATAAAATCATCGTATATTAAGCCTGCCGGGATTTCCTCTTCTATTCTTTCGAGGGTTCCATCTTTCTTTTTCCTAATTTTTATCCATAATCTTTTTTGATAATCAAATATATGACTCCTTTGTCTCAACTTGTTACCAATCTTGACCTCTTCTTCGAATGATACAGACCTTAGCCTTCTCCCTCCATCTATCTCTTCCATGAATGAACGATAGCTATCTATTCGGTATCTCGAGATCCATCCGGCAAGCCCCTTTGTTTCAGCTTGAAGGGTTGCCATATAAAGTCCTTTTTTATCTAATGCCTTAAAACTCAATCTTCCAGAGGCCACATGGTTAAATATCCAGAATCCTATCTCATATTCGAGTTCTTCACCATTAAAGAATTCGGCTATTGATTCTTTTTTATATTCGCTCTGTTCGATTGCCTTTGATTCAGTCAAATAGAAGGGGATGACCGGATAAAGGTGAAGTCCCAAGAACCATTTTAAAAAAGATCTACGATCCATTCTACTTGTCTTTATCCCTTTTATATCTACTTATCAATTATTACAAATTTTTTATATTTCATGGTTATATATGTAGTTCAACTACGTCCCCTTCGCTTACCTTGTAGTCACGCTTTACCATCTGACCTCCAAATTTCCCGGATCCCCATATCCTTGCATAACGTAGCTTTGCTGCGAAGTCTTTATGGATGGATAAGGCAACATCTTCAACTGTACTTCCTTTCTTAAGAATAACAGGTTCGTCAAAATCCGGTTCTTTGCCAGGTGCCTTTGTATAGACACGGATAATGTCAAGGAGTTTATAAACTTCCTTCTTAATCTCATCAAGATTCATATCCTGTTTTGCAGAGATGGGTAAGATTATAAATCTATCTTTAAAGGAGTTCTCAAAAGGCTTATAGATTTCTAAACCATTTTTTACATCACATTTATTTGCTACTAAAATGGTCTTCTTGTAGGCCCAGCCTATCTCCTGATCTGTTGATGGATTATAACTTCCTATCATAATTTTCATATCTTTTAATATCTCAAATATAATCTCCATCTGAAAAACTGGATCCTCGCTTATATCAACAACAGTTATTAACACATCAGCATTCCTTATTAGATTTGAAAATCCAGGCTCTATATGATCTAAACTTATTGGGGGTGTATCAATTATCTGGATTTGTATATTTTCAAATTTCATCATTCCAGGTATAGGCTTCTTTGTTGTAAATGGATAGTCTGCGACCTCTGATTGTGCAGTGGTAATCTTTGTGAAAAGGGTTGACTTTCCAGAATTTGGAAGTCCGATAAGAACGGCCTGCGCTGCCCCTTCCTTTTTAATACTAAAGGCCTGTTCAGCCCTTCCTATCACAGGTTTCCTGTTTAATTCTTCCTTAAGCTTTGCCATCCTGCTTTTCAGCTGGGCACGCATCTTTTCTGTACCCTTATGTTTAGGGATAACCGCCATCATCACTTCAAGGGCCTTTATCTTTTCAGGGATAGTTTTGGCCTGTTTAAATTTTGCTTCTGCCTCTAAATATTCAGGAGTAAGATTAGCTGGCATTTTGATATCCCCTTAAAGGATTACTATGATTTATAAATCTTCTCCTTTAAAAATATTTCCACCACTTCTGGATCAAACTGTTTCCCTTTGCATCTTTCAAGCTCAAAGATAACGTCCTCTAATGGCATTATACTACGATGTGGTCTTAAGCTTGTCATAGCATCAAATGCATCAGGGACCATAATAATCCTTGCGCCAATAGGGATTTCATCACCTTTTAGCCCATCTGGATAACCACTGCCATCATAATGTTCATGATGGTTTCTAATCATGGGAATCTTATCCTTAAAAAAGTCGACCCCTTCAACAATCTTAACACCAATAAGAGGATGATCTTGTATTATCTGATATTCCTCAGCACTTAGGGAGCCCTGTTTTTGTAGAATTTCATCCTTGATTCCTATCTTTCCAATGTCATGAAGAAGGGCACCGTATTCTATGATCTCCAGTTGTACATCTGAAAAACCCATCTTTCGTGCAATTCCAAGACTCATCCTTTTTACACGATCTGAGTGACCACGTGTATATGGATCCTTTGCATCTATTGCTTCAACTAAAACCTTTACCGAATCTTTGTAGCTTCTCTTTAGATATTGGTAAGCTTGTTTGAGTTTCTTTGTCCTCTCTTCTACCAATTCTTCTAAAAGATTGTGGTAATTTTCTATTTCATCTTCGAGTCTTTTGGCTTCAAGAACTCTTTTTACACTGAATACAACAAGCTCAAGATCAGCAGGCTTTATTATAAAGTCATTTGCACCAAGCCTTATTGCATCAACCGCTAAACCTATATCTGGATATGCAGTCAAAATTATAAACCTCGCCTTGGGATAAATGGATTTAACCTTTTTTAAAAGTTCTAATCAATTCATTTCAGGCATTTTGATGTCCGATATGATCAATGAAAAGGTTTCACGATAAAATAGATTAAGCCCCTGTTTACCATTATTTGCCGTTTCACAGAGATATCCTTCTTTTCTCAACCTGTGGGCTATTATATTACAGATAACCTCTTCATCATCCACAATTAATATTCTTTCATCCATATACACCTCATTTTTTGTTTACAAATCCTGTATGGTATAGACCCATATGTAAAAATTTTAACAAAAATAAAAGATTTTCTCCAAGCTTTAAAAAGTTGATCCTCCAAAGATTTTATTTGACCTTAAATGGTTATTTCATTAAAATTAAGTAAGCTGAAAATATTGGGAGATGGGAAGGATATGGATAATTTAAAAATACTCGTTGTGGATGATGAGATAAATATCTGTGACTTTTTAAAAAGAGGACTTACTCAGATGGGAGGTTACTCAGTAGAGATAGCTACAAACGGTCAACAAGCTATTGAAAAGATCGAAAAAGATGTTTTCGACTTAGTGATTACCGACCTGATGATGCCCGAAATGGATGGTATGTCCCTTATAAGATTGCTAAAAGGGGTAAGGCCAGAAATCCCTATAATAATGATGACAGCCTATGGGTCAATCGAGACAGCAGTTGAGGCAATAAAGCTTGGGGCAAATGATTATATAACAAAACCTGTTGACCTAAAAGAACTTCTCCTTCGAATATCAAAGGTTCATAAAGAGACCCTTCTTTATCAAGAGAACCGTCTTCTTAGAATGGAGGTAAGAAAAAGATTTGAGTTTAGTAATATTATCGGTAAAAGTAAAAAGATGCAGCATATATTCTCTCTTATTGAAAAGGTTGCTCCGAGTAATAGTACAGTTCTTATCTATGGAAATAGTGGAACCGGCAAAGAGCTTGTTGCGAAAGCTATTCATTATAATAGTCCGAGGGCAGGAGGCCCCTTCATCCCATTTAATTGTGGAGCAATCCCTGAGACTTTAGTTGAAAGTGAACTATTTGGGCATGTAAAAGGTGCGTTTACAGGGGCAATCCAGACAAAAAAAGGGCTATTTGAAGAAGCAAATGGAGGTACATTATTCCTTGATGAAATATCCAATACACTTCCCTCAGTTCAGGTAAAACTTTTAAGGGTGTTACAAGAAAAGGAATTGACAAAGGTTGGGAGCACAGAAAGGATTAAAGTTGATGTTCGAATGATAGCAGCTACCAATATAGACCTTGAAGCTGCTGTGAAAAGAGGCGAATTCCGAGAAGATCTATTTTACAGATTAAATGTCTTCCCGATCTTTCTTCCTGACTTAAAAGACAGAAAGGAGGATATTCCACTTCTGGCCTACCATTTTCTTGAAAGATACTCAAAGGAGACTAAAAAGGATATTAAAGGAATTTCAAACGAGGCTATGAAGATTCTCTTAGAATATAATTGGCCCGGAAATGTTAGAGAATTAGAAAATGCGATAGAAAGGGCTGTGATCATGGCCGAGCAGGAATATCTTATGCCTAATGACTTTCCTCGAGAGCTCATGGAAGATTCTTCAGAAATTATAAAAAAAGGAATTAAAGAAAGAAAGTCACTGGATGATATAAAAGCTGAATATATCAGTGCCATTTTAAAAGAAACCCGTGGGAATAAGAAACTGGCTGCAGAGATACTTAAGGTTAATCCAAGGACCCTTTATCGTTTTGAAAAGAAGGCAAAGAATAAAAGTAATTTTTGATAAACATCCAAATCATATCAACTCCCTTTGCGATAACATTTCATTAGAGACCTCTGAAAAGCTATTTAAAAATCTTTTCATAGTTGGGAGGTGGGGTGAAAAAGCCTTCGAGCGAATCCCTTTTTATAAAATAAACGGCCCCAAATTGTCATTGCGAGGCGAAGCCGAAGCAATCTCTTAAAAATTTTCATTCCGAGCTAAGCAAGAAATCTATGAGATTGCCACGCCCTTCAGGCTCGCAATGACTTCATCGGATTGCCACGCACGCTCTGGGTGCTCGCAATGACTGTTAAAAAAAGTGGTTTTGAACCCTACCTCCCCGGTCTTTCAAAGACTTTTTCAGAGGCTTCCATTAAATTTTTTGACTTTACCCCAGAACTCTGTTAATTTAATAAATTAAGGACGATTTTATGAGAAAGATATTTATCACTACTCTTACTATTTTAGCCATATTTTCATGTTCACCAAAATTCGAGTTTTTAAAGAATACTTTCGGAGGCTCTCCTGTTGCTCAAAATCCTCAAGATGTGAAAAAGAATATATTACCAAATCCAAATGCTTATTATCATTATATTCTTTCTCAATTCTTTTTAAAAGAGGGAAACCTCGATGAAGCATTAAAAGAATTAAAAAAGGCTATCTCTTATGATAAAGAGAGCCCTTCTTTATATGTTGAACTGGCAAACATTTATATCCATAAAGGACTTATTAATGAGGCTATTGAGGCATGTGAGAGGGCCATATCATATGATCCAAGATATTTCCAGGCCCATTTAATGCTTGGAGGAATTTACTTCACTTTAAAGAGAAATCAATTAGCTATAGAACATTATAGAAAGGCCCTCGAGATCAATCCCAACAATCATGAGGGTTATATATTCTTGAGCTCACTCTATGCAGAGACAAAGCAATATGATAAGGCAATTGAGCTTTTAACAAAATTCATAGAAAAGGAACCTAATTCGGTTATGGGTTTATATACACTCGGAAGGATATATGCTGAAATTAAATCTTATGAGAAGGCAAAAGAATATTTTCTTAAGGCCCTCGATCTGGAACCCAATACAGTTCTGGTGCTTTATGATTTAGGGATAACGTATGAACTTTTAAACGAACTTGAGAAGGCATCAGAGATTTATAAAAGGATTCTTAATATCGATCCTGAAAATAAGAAGGCAAGAAACCGTTTAGGCCAAATATATGTCAAGGAGAAAAGATTTGATGAGGCCCTTGATCAATTCCAGAGACTTCAAAGGTTTGATTCAGAGGATTACGACATAAGAACAAAAGTGGGACTAATTTATCTTGAACAGGGGAAACTGGATCTCGCGATCAAGGAGTTTAATTTTATCCTTGCTGCAAGGCCAAATGATGATCATGTTAGATATTATTTGGGTGTAGCGTATGTTGAAAAGGGAGAATTTGATCGTGCCATTTCAGAGTTTAAGAAGATTTCACCAGACTCAAAGCTCTTTTCTGATTCGAGAAGAAGTATTATTTTAGTTTTAAGGAAGCAGAATAGATTGGATGAAGGGATCCGTATCATTGAAGAATCAATAAGACTCAAACCAAAAGAGGCGGAACTTTACCTCATTCTCTCTGCTATCTATGAAAAAGAAAATCAACTTGAGAAGGCCTTAGAGATATTAAAGAGAGGTTTAGATGAGAATAAAGGAAATGTTGACCTTATTTTTCAAATAGGTGCAATTTATGATAAACTCGGTAACTTCGAAAAGATGGTTTTTCATATGAAAGAAGTTATTCGTTTAAATCCTGATCATGCAGACGCATTGAATTATTTAGGATATTCTTATGCGGATAGAGGTATTAACCTTGATGAGGCCCTTGAGATGATTAAGAAGGCCATGACTTTAAAACCTAATATGGGGTACATTACAGATAGCCTTGGTTGGGTATATTTCAAGATGGGTGATTATCAGAGGGCTGTTATAGAACTTGAAAAGGCAATTAAATTAACCCCTGATGATCCCATCATAACAGAACATCTTGCAGATGCCTATAAGATGTTGAACGAGCCGCAAAAGGCATTAGAATTATATGAGAAGGCAATCAATTTAGATCCAAAACCCGATCAATTGGAAAGGCTTAAAGGAAAGATTCAGGAACTGAAGGAAAGGCTTAAGAAAAATTAAAAGATTACTTTTACCCTCTCTAACCACCTGCAACCGGCGGAAATATACTTAAAACATCACCATCTTTTAAAATCTGGTCTTTCTTTGCATGAATACCATTGATTAAAATGATTTTAGGAATATCTTCAGGTATTTTCAGTTTTGATATGACATCTTCTACACGTGTATTCCCATCAATCTTTATCTTACAGGAGAAACGGTCACTACCCTTAGGGAGGTAATCCCTTAAAGTGGCAAATAACTTTACCTCAACTTCCATCGTCTGTTTTTACCTCCACTTCGTCATTTCTATTTTAATTATATTTTAAATCATATTTAAATACAAGCTTTCAACCTGATACCCTGCCTCCGCCAGACCAAGTGTTTTGATTCTTGATCTTTTCATTAAGGGTAGGTAAGGTAAAAAGCCTTCGAGCGGATATCTTTTATAGATTGAACGATCTCAAATTGTCATTGCAAGGCGAAGCCGAAGCCGAATCAATCTTTAGAATTGTCATTCCGAGCGGAGCGAGGAATCTTTGAAATTGCCACGCCCTTCGGGCTCGCAATGACTGGTAAAAAATGCGGTTTTGAACCCTGCTTCCACATTCTTTAAAAGACTTTTTCAGAGGTTTGTCTAAGGTTTTTCGGCAGGTAATTTTATACGGAATGTGGATCCTTTTCCCGGCTCACTTTCGACTTCAATGTCTCCATTGTGATTTTGAATGATGCTGTAGCTGATTGCCAAACCGAGTCCAGTTCCTTTTCCAGGTTCCTTTGTAGTAAAGAACGGGGTAAAGAGTTTTGAGAGTTGTTCTTTTGTCATGCCACAACCTGTATCAATAAAGGATATTTCGGCTATCCCATCTTTCAAATCTGTTTTAATAGTTATTGTCCCTCCATTTTTCGACATCGCATCTGCTGCATTTATTAATATATTCATAAAAACCTGCTGGATCTGATCTGGATCGACTAAAATCATTGGCATATTTTGTTTGAATTCTTTAATAATTTGAATATTTTGAAAAGGTGCCTGATTTTCAAGAAGGGCAAGTGTGCGCTCTATAAGTGAATGAACATCCCATTCCTTCTTATCAGGCTTTCTCTGACGCGCAAAATCAAGGAGTCCTCTTACAATATTTCTGCAACGTGTGGTTTGTTGAACAATATTTTCTAAGTCTTTTTTCCAGGGATGATTTTCATCGACTTTCTTTAGCATTAATGAGCTAAAGGTAAGAACCCCAGTAAGTGGATTATTAATCTCATGGGCAACGCCTGCAGCCAACTCTCCAAGGGCAGCCATCTTTCCTGCCCTTATAAGTTGATCCTGAACCTGTTGAAGTTCTTTAGTCCTTTCATTTACTTTTTGTTCAAGAGTTTGGGTCCACTCCTCAATGGCATTTCGGGAACGTTTTAATTCTGAAATCATATGGTTAAATGATTGGGCAAGTTCCCCGAGTTCATCATGTGAGCGGATTTCAACCTTTGTATCCAGATTACCACGAGCTGCCTCCCTTGTGGCTAAAAGAAGTTTCTCTATTGGTCGATTAACAAATTTTGTTAAAAGCAGGCTGAGGAGAAAAGATATAATGATTACACTTATCACACCAGATATGATCATCCTGTTATATATTTGCTTTCTCTCTTTTTCGAAATCTTCAAGGCTTATTGTTGTATCAAGGACACCAAGTACATTGAGGCTTTTAGGATGACATGGATAACATGATGATTCATTATAGATTGGATTTATAAGACCAAGAAGACTCTGTTTTTCTGTATGGTATATTCTTGTCTTACTATCAGATGGAAGAAGTACTTTTGCCTCGTCTTCCCTATGGCACCCATAACATGCCTCTGCCTTTTTATCAACAATGGTTCCGACCTTAGATCTATCAGAAGAAACTGTTATCATCCCCTGCTTATTAAATATCCTTACTTCAACGATTCCTTTCCTTTTGGCAACATCATCAATTATCCTCTGATATTCATCTCGCCTATCCTTAATCATTGCATAACGTATACTTAATCTAATGGTTTCGCTCAGATTAAAGGCCTCTTCCTCTGTTTTTTGGAGAATCTGTCGGCTGAGGGAGCGGATATTAAGGTAGAGGAATAACCCTTCAGTTACAAAGACTGCGATAATGACCATAAGTAATATCTTAGACTTTAGGCTATAAAACCTCATACAATCCCTTCCATCTTAATCAAATTTAATCCCAACCCCTCAGTCTATAGTACTCTTTTAGCATGACTTCCATATCGCTGGGCTCGATGGTTTTTCCTGTTTCTTTTAGAACTTCTCTAAAGAAGCGGCGAGGGAGTTTGTCTTCTCTTTTTGTAACTCCTTCTCTTAAGTTAAAATTTCGGGCCATATTAATAATATCTAAAGCGATCTTTTTTAAATCCTTTTTTGTTAGCCGAAGATCGCAGACAGAATAGATAATCTCGCTAAGATCATTCCATGAAATTAGGTCTCTGTAAAATCGGCAAAGGATGAGTGCGTCAAAGATTGTCATCTTGTCTTCATAGTCAACAAATAATTTTGCCTTTCCCTTAATTTGATCTGGAGAGATCTGGCCCGAGAGCTCAGATTTATAAAAAGTAGCCCTTAGATGGCATGCACCCCTATCAGAGGTAGCATAGGCAAGTCCCATTCCCTTTAATACCCTTGGGTCAAAACCCGCAGGTTCAAGCCCTTTTACATGGATTGCCTTCTCCTCCATGTCCCAAATAGAAGCAGCGTATTTTATTCCTTTTGATAAGACCTTACCAATACCATTTCTATATGCAATCTTCTTTAAAGTGGAAGAAATTCCATCTACATCTCCATAATCCAGCCTTTCTTTGATTTTGCCCATCTTAGAGGCTTCAATGGCAAAGGCCACAAGGTTTCCTGCAGTAATCGTATCAATACCTAATCGATCACAAAGGTCATTGAGATAAATAATCTCTTCAATGGATTTTATCATACATAACCCACCGAATGCATATATGGTTTCATATTCTGGTCCCCTTATGCAGAGCCCTTGATGCCTTCCTTCTTTTATTCTTGATAACTTTCCACAGGCCATAAAGCAATGAGGACATGAGTAAGATTTTACATCACAGCGTTCCATAAGACTTTCAGCGCTTATTCCTTCCCAGCCTTCCAATCTTCCTTTGGACCAGTATTGTGTCGGGAAGGCGCCGATAGTATTCATTATAGAGACAAGCATTGGTGTCCCATATCTTTTGTATGTTTCTACAATGGGGTGATCTTTTACACGTTCTTTGAACTCATTTGCCAAGTTCCTAAGGAGTGAGTCATTAGAAACCTGTCTTTTCTTTCTTCCATGGAAAACAATCCCTTTCAATTTTTTTGATCCCATTACCGAACCGATTCCTGCCCTGCCAAAAGAACGCCAATGTTCACTTACAATTACAGCAAACTTTACAAGATTTTCTCCTGCAGGACCAATTACAAGTGCTGCTGAATCCTTATGATTGACCTTTTTAATAATAGTTTCTTCTGCTTCATAGGTTTCTTTCCCCCAGATGTCTTTTGCATCGTGGAATATAACATCAGAGTCGCTTATCTCAAGGAATATTGGATGTCTGGATCTACCTTCTATAACAATAGCATCATAACCTGTACGACTTAGAGAAAGAGTAGTTTTGCCACCTGAATAAGATTCAGAATATATATCTGTCTGAGGAGATTTAGTAAAAACAGCATAACGGCTTGAACCATAGAAAGGGGTATCTGCAAGTGGTCCCGTAGTAAAGATTAAATGGTTCTTAGGTGAAAATGGATTAACATGTGGGGGGTTTTCTTTAAATAAAAGGTAGGAGCCTAATCCCTTACCTCCAAGGTATGATTGCAAAATGGAATCGGGGATTGACTCGACTTCGGTCTTTCTATTTGTAAGATTGATTCTTAAGAGTTTATTAAAAAAGCCTCTCATCTCTATAATATTAATTGATATCTATCTGTTAAATCAAGGATTGAAAAACTTCTTTTTCTTTACTGCAAAATAGAATTTTTTAGGACTTCAGGGAATTACTGGATCTTTTTGTGGTATAATATATATGTATGATGCTGGAAGTTTATGAATACCTTTTTCAGAAATTTCCTGGCATCAAAGAATTGATTGAAATTTATAAAGAAATTGATGCACATATCGAGCGTTTTAAAAAGATAACAGGAATTGATTGTTTAGAGGGTTGTGGTAGGTGCTGTGAAATACCTTCCTGGAAGGTGGAGACTACTGTTTTTGAATTAATCCCCCTTGCTATTCATCTATGGAAATCCGGAGAGGCAGAAGTTTTCTTAAAAAGGATTTTAAGAACTGATAGGGATAGTGTGTGTGTTTTTTATAAAAAGGAGTTAAATAAAAATGGATATTGTTATGTTTACCCACTAAGACCAATAATCTGTCGATTATTCGGGTTTTCTGCAATTAAAGATAAATACAGTAGGCTACATCCAGTTTTATGTCCAATTATAAGGGAAGGGTATCCAGATAAATATGAAATGATAAAAAAAATGATTGGGGAAGGTTTGAAGATACCGATTAGTTCTTTTTATGGAAGAAGAATCAAAGTTTTAGATCCCATTTATGGGAGAGATCTACTTTCTATTAATGAGGCTTTAAAGATTACCATTGAAATGGTTGGATATAAATTAAGATTATTTGAACAAGAGTTTGAACCACCTCAACCATACAGACGGGCAGCCTAAGTCCTAACTACCTATCTCCTTTAGTTTAGAAATTATTTTTTCTTTTTCCATTACACCTACTTGACGAAAGACCTCTTTTCCTTTTGCATCAAAGAAGATGAGCGTTGGAATGAGTTGGATTTTATGTTCTCGAGCAAGATTTGGATACTTGTATACATCGATTACCAGAACTTCTGCCTTTCCTGAAAATTCTTTTTTAATTTCTTTGAGTATAGGTCTCATCTGGCGGCATGGCAGACATGAATTTGCCCCAAAGTCTACTAACATCGGCTTCCCATTAGATAGGGCCCTTTTAAAATCTTCTTCGGTATCAGATTCTGGTGGTTTTGAGGCAATCTTTTTCAAACGTATCTGATCTATCTCAACGCTGGAATTTTGCCGAAGTTCTGTGATATACTGCCTTATCTCATTCTGTCTCTTGTTTTCACGAATAAGATTTTCTATTTCAGAGCTTACCTCATCAAAGGATTTACCTCCTAATTGGTCCTTTAGCTGGAGATAGACCGCCTTAACCTCTTCTTTTGTAACCGTAGGAGAGGATGAAAATCTCTTTTTGATAAGCTCTTCGATGATAATATCTTCAGGTGATTTAGATTCTTTTGAAATGTCCTTGTATGTTCTAACAGGTGGTGTGATACCCTGTTTTTTTGCTTCCTGCAGAAGAATCCTCTGAAGGATTAGATTTTCAAGAAAGGGCTGGGGATCTTCTTTGATAATTTCCCTAAGGGGAGATTCTATCTTTTCCAATTCTTTATTGAATTGGTAGACAGTTATCTTTTCGTTGTTAACCTGCGCAAGTATTTGATTTTTTGGGTTTCCAAGATAAAGGAAATAAAATGCTAAAAAACCTATTATCAATATTATAGGGATGCCTCCAATGATTATTTTTCGTTTCATATCTTTAACCTATCCTTAAAGAATTTAATTTCAGAAATATTTATCCCTTATATTTTAGTAAAAATCAATATCTTTATATCTCGAATAGCACCTTTTCGCCATTTGAAACGGAGTTTTTAATCATCAATTCACAAAGGTCATACATGACTTTAAAAGGCTGGATATCAGTTAGACTTTCAACAAACCTTGCCTTTTCAAGTGCAATCTTTTCAGCTATCTCCCCGCGATTCAGTCTTTCCATTAATTCAAAATGATACCTCTCAGTGGCTTTTAAGGCTTTGTGAAGATGGGCTTTAATATCATAATTGATAACTCCATTGTGACTTAATGCTGCACGAATTGCATCGAGTTTTTTAAGTTTTCTTATACTCTCACAATATTTATGAAGCGATTCAAAATAATTTGGCCAGAATATATCCTTTTGGGGAACATAGAATCCAGTTGCATCTCCAATAATCAGAGTCTTTTCTTTTTCTTCAAAGAGAGATATATGGCAGGGGGAATGACCTGGGGTTTCATATACATTCCATACAATACCACATCCCAAATCAATCCTATCACCTTCTTTTAGGATCCTATCTACACGAAACTGATAGTCTTTAACAGGTTCTGGTAACGAATCGATTTCTCCCTTGGCTTTCATCAACTGTGCAATGCCAAGATCAACCAGAAGGAATTGCTTGTAAAGTTCTTTCTTTGAAAGAATCTTTGCGCCCATTTGAGTGGTTAAAAGCTCAATTTGAGGATAATGATAATGAAAATGTGGCAATGCCCCTATATGATCAGGGTGGGTATGTGTAAGTACAATATATTTTATCCTTTTGATGTCGATTCCAAGATATCTAATCTGGTCTATCATAATCTGGAATGTGGGACCTGTTCCGCCTTCAATAATCATTCCCTCCTCTCCGATAGAAAGATATGCTGGAAATTCAAACGTACCAAGCTGAAAGAAATTTGAGGTTACTTCAATTGGTTTTAAGATTTTTGTAGTCATTAAATCTGAACCTCCTTTTCTTCTTTTTTAAAAAATAAAAAAGGCCATGGATAAATCTTTTCCATGGCCTTTTTATAAAAGGAAAAAGGCCATGGGGTTTTAAACTCACCCATGGCCCTTTTCTTTTTATATAAAGATGCATTCAGGGCCCTGGATGAGTCCTCCTAAAAAAGAAAAAGAAATTAAAGAAAAATCCTTGTTTCATAATCATTACCCTTTATTATTAGGTAACATATTTTAAAAAAATGTCAACAAAATAAAAAGAGATCTCTGAAAAACTATTTAAAAATTCTTTCATAAATGGGGAGGTGGGGTGAAAAAGCCTTCGAGCGGATACCTTTTATAGATTAGCACTATTGATTAATCCCCTTAAATTAATAGCGGTTTTCTTAAGCGATTGTTAGCAATTTAAACATTAAAAGCCAGCATTCGAAGGGTTTTTGACCATACATCCCCAATCTTTCAAAGACTTTTTCAAAGATCTGAAAAAGTCCATAAAAGAGGATCAGTCATTGCGAGCCAACAAAGGGTGCGTGGCAATCCGACGAAGTCTTTGCGAGGACCTCGCACTTGATGCGGGGGACGTGACAATCTCGTAGATTCCTTACTTAGCTTGGAATGAAAATTTAGAAGAGATTGCCTCGGCTTTGCCTCGCAAATGACAATCTGTTATCGTTGAATTTAGGAAAGGTGAATCACTCAATTTAAATATTAATAAATCACTTCATAAGATTAGGTAGGTATAATGCTATGTTGGGGAAAAAGGTCAAGATAGCTAAACAAAGAAACATCATAAGAAGGAACGGAACAATTCCTTTAAATATGGTATAAAGTTCTACTTCTGGAGTTATACCTTTTATAACATACACATTTATGCCTACAGGAGGAGTGATAGCACCCGTTTCGAGGAGTATTACTATGATGACACCAAACCATATTGGATCAAAGCCTGCTCCTTTAATCATTGGATAAAAGATATTTATTGTAATTATCATGAAGGAAAGGGCATCCATAAAGCAGCCACCGATGATATATATGATCATTACGCAGATAAGAACTATGTATGGAGGGGCATTTAATCCTTTAACCCATTCTGCAAGAAATTGTGGAAATCTGCTAATACTCAAAAAGTGACTAAATATCATTGCACAGGCAATAATGAGTAGAACCATTGATGAGGTGCGCATAGTTCCTAAGAGTGCTTTTTTAAATCCCTCCCACGTTAGTGTCCTTGTAAATAGTGAGATTACAATTGCTCCAGCTGCACCAATCCCAGCTGCTTCTGTGGGTGTAAACCAGCCTAACATGAGGCCACCTATAACAAGAAAGAAAAGAACCAACATCTCTATGGTTCCAGAAAGCGATTTTAGTTTTTCTTTAAAGGTTGTTTTTGGTGCAGGAGGTGCCAGGTCTGGTTTTATTAAGCACATGATAATAATGCAAAGCATGAAGAGGCTGGATAAGACTAATCCTGGTAATATCCCTGCTATAAAGAGCTTACCAATTGAAAGCTCTGTTTGGATTCCATATACAATTAAAACAATACTTGGAGGGATTAAAATTCCCAAAGTCCCGCCAGCAGCCACTGATCCAGTTGCAAAGGAGTCATCGTATTTAAATTTCTTCATTTCAGGTAGTGCCACGGTCCCCATTGTTGCTGCAGTAGCCGCACTTGAGCCACAGATAGCTGCGAAACCAGCGCATGCACCAATGGTAGCCAGTGCTAACCCTCCAGGAATAAATCCCAGCCATGCGTATGCTGTATCATAAAGCTTTTTACTTATCCCTGCATGGAATGCGATTTCACCCATTAATACAAAAAGAGGGATAACAAGCATTGTATATGATGTAAACTGGAAGAAAAAACTGTTCCCTAATAGAAAGAGGCTACCACTCCAGGAGGTAAGATATGTGAAGCCAATGAATCCAACAACCCCCATCGTGAATGCGATAGGCATCCTCAGAAACATTAATATAACCATGACAATGATGCCTAATGCACCAATTAGTTCAGGGCTCACTTTTTTATCACCTTTATAATTGATTTTGAAAAGTCGATGATTAAAACCACAGTAAGGGCAATGCAACCGATAGCCACAACATAAGCAAATGGAGAGATTGGCCACTTCAATACTTCAGACAATTCGCCCGTCTCATTAAGTGATCTGGCAAATAATATTGTTTGCCAAGAAATGATAGAAAATAACCCTATACTTAGAAGATACATAATGGTGTCGATTATATGTTGGGATTTTTGAGGCAATCGTTCCATAAATAGGTCTATCCTAATGTGGCCTTTTATCATCTGTGTGTAAGAAATAGCCCATGCGATAATAATTCCTCCCAAAAGGGCTACAACTTCTACAGTTCCTTTAACAGGCCTTTCAAAAAACCCGCGGCCAATCACATTTGCACAAACTATTACCATAACAGCGATGAGTGCGGCCGCAGCTACCCAATTGAGGCATCGGGTTATGACTTCAACTATTTTTTCGATCTTTGACATAAAGTTTTTTTCTAATATTCTTTAATAAAAGAAATCACCTTCCATAAATTTTGATCTATGGAAGGTGAGAGATTAAATGTTAAATTTTTAAATTATATGATTTTAAAAGGATTAATACTGAGCATTATATTTTTCGAGTAGCCTATTAAATTCATCTAACCATTGTTTTGCAGGTAGTCCTTTTGCTGTATTTGTTTTAACCCAGTCGTCAATCAGAGGTTTCAATAACTGGAGCATTTTTTCGCGTTCTGAAGGTGAAATGACTGTCTTTTTAACACCTTTTTCTACTGCAAATGTTAATCCTCCCTGTCCTTCCATATGAGCGTAATTCCCTGCCCATTCACTATGCTCCATTTTCATATCCTCAATTACCTTCTTAACATCATCAGGCCATGAGTTAAATGTTTCATTTTTTACAATAGTAAACATTACAGCAGCAGGCGCTGGAAATGGAGTGATATACTCAATTACTTCATGGAATTTAAATGGTTTTATAATTTCAAAGGTTGTATAAACACCTTTTATAATATTCTTCTGAAGCGACTCATAGATCTCTTCTACAGGTGAAAAAACCGGGGTCGCCCCAAGTTTTTCAAGTGCCTGGACTCCGGTTCCAGTAGCCCTTATCTCTTTCCCCTTAATATCAGCAAGACCTGTTATAGGAAATTTACCAAAAAAACCACAACCATTTTCACCCATGCCGTTGCAACTGAAAGATATTATCTTAACACCTTTAAATTCATCAGGCTTAAATTTATTATACATATCCCACGCTATTTTAACAGGAACCATTGTATGTTTATAAGGATGTGGATAATTTAAAAGGGCCAACATAGGAAAACGTTCAGGTCTGAATGAGGAGACATTCATTGCTACATCAGCAGCTCCTCTTAGGACACCTTCAATTGTATTCTTCCCACCAAGAAGTGTGCCCGCATAAAACGCATCCACTTTGACTTTTCCTTTTGTACGCTGTTCAACCATCTCTATCCATTTGGCAACTGCCTTTCCAGGAGGAGAAGGTGGTGTTGTCCAGCATGAAAATTTTAGCCTTAGAACTTTTTGTGCCTCTACAGGCGAAATAAAAGAGATTGTTAAGAACCAAAAAATCATGACTACCATTGATAAGATAAAAGCCTTTTTCATAAACTTACCCCCCTTATTTAAATTTTTAATTCTTTAAGGTTTTTAAATATGGAAACATATAGCATAACGATGATACTATGTCAAATATCATGCCTTCTAAATTTTCATTCAGAGTTAAGAGAGGAATCTACGAGATTGCCACGTCGCTTCACTTCTCGTAATGACTTCGTCGGATTGCTACGCCCTTCGGGCTCGCAAAGACTTCATCGGATTGTCATGCACCCGTTGGGTGTTTGAAATGACTTATAAAAGGCGGTTTTAACCCCTACACCCTCATTTTTTTCAAAAACTTTTTCAGAGATCTTTTTCAGAGTTATCTTGACTTTATATAAATTTTTGATTTAGAGTTTGATTTAATGAAGCTATTTAGGAGGGTTTAATGAAAAAGGGAAGATATTATCTTTACACAGACTTAAATAAAAAAGAGTATTTCTCATTACCTGATGGATGGGATTCGATCTATTTCCTCGAAGCGGAAGACGAGGAAAAGACCTCTACTAAAGAGATGGCCCTTGAAGCCCTTAAAAAACCAAAAGGAATCTCATCGCTAAGGGAACTGGTCTCGAGGGCTAAAACCATTTCTATTATAGTGGACGATGCTACAAGACCAACACCAACAATGGAAGTTCTAAATGTCCTTCTTCCAGAATTGAAAAGTTATGGTTTTTCTGAAAAAGACATATCTATTGTTGTTGCCCTTGGAACGCATGAACAGATGAGCCGTAAATCTCTTGAAACCAAACTCGGAAGCGATGTTTTATCAAATTATAAAGTAGTTCAGCACAATGCATGGGATAAAGATCTTGTTCCAGTTAAAATTCCCGGTAAAGGGAAAGTCGTAAGGATTAATCCCTTTGTTGCAAACGCAGATCTAAGGATCGCTATAAGCTCTGTTTTACCACATCCTATGGCAGGTTATGGTGGAGGCCCGAAGATTATCATGCCTGGTATTTGTGATTTTGAATATATTAGAGATCATCATATGGAGAATGTAAAACACCCAAAATCAAAAGCTGGAATTATTTATGGTAATCCTTTTCATGAAGGCTGTCTCGAGGTTGCAAAGGCTGTTGGTCTTCATTTTTCGATAAACTGTGTCTATAATCAAAAGGGAGAAGTGATAAGAATTATAGCAGGTGATCTTGAAGAGGCATTTAAAGAAGCGGTCGAATTATGTTTTTCAAAGCTTGCATATAAATTTGACCAAAGGGTTGATGTCACTATTTCATCAACATACCCCCATACCCACGGACACCAGATATTCAAAGGCCTTCACTCACCAGATATGATAACAGAAAAGGAGGGAGCAATTCTCCTTGTAGCCCCCATTGTTTCACCTATACCTGATGATTTTTTAAATTCTATAAATACGGTAAAGGAAAAATCAAATCATAATCCAGTTGAATATGTTACAGATGCATTATCAAAAGGGATACCAATCCTTCCTGATAAGCCAATGGATTTCAACATGGCAATGTCTACTATGTTTTTAAGACCAAAAATTAAGACGATTCTTGTTTCACCGAATTCTTCCAAACAAGAGGCCAATATCTTGGGTTTTGAGTATGCATCCACTATTGAAGAGGGGTTAGGATTGCTTAAAAGAGAGTTTCAAAGGGCTCGTGTTGCAATATTTCCAACTGGTGGGTTAATTGTTCCAGTTACAGAGTGGAGTTAAAGGAGGGATTATTGGAAACACTAAAAGGGGCCTCCAAAGGTTTAAAAGATTAACTTTGGAGGCCCTACTTTTCTCTACCCCTACCACTCGTCATCCCACCCTGAACCTCAAGGGTTAAGGAATGTCGGTTGA
>JBBIOI010000021.1:0-35096 GCA_037443425.1 Deltaproteobacteria bacterium | reverse complement strand
ACAGGTCCTGCTTTCGAAGGCGCTCAGATTAAATACGGGATGAGGGCATCACCTGGTGCAATTGAGAAGATCGAGATAGATCCCGAGACAAAAGAGGTTCGCTATAAAGTAATAGGTAAGGATGAATGGAATACAGAGTTAAAAGAAGTTGGGGCAATGGGTATATGTGGTTCAGGGATTATCGACGGAGTTTCGCAGTTATATTTAGCAGGTATCATTGATAAGACAGGCAGGTTTAACAAGAATATAGAGACTCAACGTTATCGCGAAAGCAATGGTGAACCCGAGTTTGTGATTGCCTGGGCAAGAGAGACTTCTATTGGTAAGGATATTGTAATAACTCAGAACGACGTAAGGGCAATACAACTTGGCAAAGGAGCACTTTATGCAGGTGCCAAGATTATGATGCGACATCTTGGTGTCGATAGGGTGGATAAAGTAATTCTGGCAGGGGCCTTTGGGAATTATATAGATAAGAAGTCAGCAGCAGTTCTTGGTCTTTTTCCTGATTGCCCACTGGAAAATGTTATTTCTGTGGGCAATGCAGCAGGCGATGGTGCACGTATGGCCCTTTTAAATATTGATAAAAGAAGAGAGGCAGATTGGATAGCAAGAAAGGTTGAGTATTTAGAACTAACATTGGAACCTGATTTTGATATAATCTTTGCTGAAGCCATGTGGATTCCACATATGAAAGATGAATTTCCGAGCATTGCCTCTTTTCTCAGCTCCACTCCAATTGATAAAGAAAAACAAAGTTGGGTGTGAACGATACCAGATGATTGTCACGCAATTTCTGGGTTCTCGAACTGACTGATAAAAAAGCTATTTTTGAACTATACCTCCACAGTCTTTAGAGGACTTTTTAAGAAGTCTCCTCTTTGAGACCTCCGAAAAACTAATTAAAAATCCTTTCATAAATGGGGAGGTGGGGTAAAAAAGCCTTCGAGCGGATACCTTTTATAGAATAGCACTATTGATAATTCCCCTTAAAATAATTTGGTTTTTTCTAAAGCGATTGTTAGCAATTTAAACATTAAAAGCCCGCATTCGAAGGGTTTTGAACCCTACCTCCCCAGTCTATCAAAGACTTTTTCAGTGCCCCTCTTTTTTTTCTTGACATAGAAATAAATTATTGGTATTTGAAAACATTAGTTATAAAGAGTTATCTTTTTAGTGGTGGGAGAGGCTTTAAAATTTTAAATTAAATTTTAAAAATCCTTTAAGGAGGGATGCTATGAAAGAGTACAAGGTATTTTTAAGAGAAGATGAGATTCCAAGGCAGTGGTATAATATTCAAGCAGACTTACCAACTCCACTACAACCTCCAATTCACCCAGCAACAGGGAAACCAATAGGTCCTGAAGATCTTGCACCTGTATTTCCCATGAATCTTATCGAGCAAGAGGTTAGCACTCAGCGTTGGATTGACATTCCTGAAGAGGTCATGGAAAAGTATCTCATCTGGAGACCAACACCACTTCACAGGGCCTATAATCTTGAGAAGTATTTAGATACCCCTGCAAGGATTTATTATAAAAATGAAGGGGTAAGCCCACCTGGAAGCCATAAACCTAATACTGCAGTAGCTCAAGCCTATTATAATAAAGTCTTCGGTATTAAAAGGATAACTACAGAGACTGGTGCAGGACAATGGGGTAGTGCCCTTAGCTTTGCATGCTGTCTATTCGGTTTGGAATGTAAAGTCTATATGGTAAGGGTCAGCTATGACCAGAAACCATATCGACGCTTAATGATGAATACCTGGGGAGCAAATTGTGTACCAAGCCCAAGCAAAGATACAAATGCAGGGAGAAAGATTCTGGAGGAGAATCCAGATTCACCAGGAAGTCTTGGGATTGCTATAAGTGAAGCCATTGAGGATGCTGTTACATCTAAAGATACTCGCTATTCCCTTGGGAGTGTGCTGAACCATGTTCTTATGCATCAAACTATCATAGGCCTTGAAGCAAAGAAACAGCTTGAGAAGTTTGGTGAGAAGAAGGTAGATATTGTGGTTGGTTGTGCAGGTGGTGGAAGTAATTTTGCTGGTCTGGCATTTCCTTTCGTTCTTGATAAGATAAACGGGGCCGACATAACTATCATCCCTGTAGAGCCCACCTCATGTCCAACTATGACAAGGGCACCATTTGTTTATGATTTTGGTGATACTGCTGCAACAACACCTCTTCTTCCAATGCACAGTCTTGGACATGGCTTTATACCTCCACCGATTCATGCAGGAGGATTGAGGTATCATGGAATTGCACCCCTGTTAAGCCAATTAATTATCGAAGGCCTAATTGAACCGAGGGCATATAATCAACTTGAATGCTATGGGGCAGCAGTCCTGTGGGCAAGGACAGAGGGTCAGATTCCAGCACCTGAAACAAGCCATGCTATTGCATGTGTTATAGATGAAGCTAAGAAGGCAAAAAATGAAGGCAGAGAAAAGGTGATCATCCTTAACTGGAGTGGTCATGGCCTCATGGATCTTGGAGGATATGATTTATATTTCAGCGGTAAACTCGTGGATTATCCATTACCTGAAGAAGAGATGATGAAATCCCTTAAGGGAATTGAAAATCTTCCAAAGCCTCAAATGTTAAGAAAGGGAAGACCAGTGAAATAATCTTAGAGGCCCGGATTTATCTAAGGGCCTCTAATCCATTTTTCTTTTTAATATGATTGAAGGATTTGACCATCTCGTCATCCGTTGTCCTCAACTGGGTGGCGAGGTTTCATTCAAATACTGTAGAACCCTCCAGGATAATCTTCCTTGTCGAAGGATTATTATCTGCTGGGAATTTAGGATTGATATCGGGAAATTCTTGAATGAAAATTACTCAATTGATGAGATTAGAAAGGCATTTTCCTCTCCAACAAAATCAAGGATAGAGACGATTGTTGAACTTATCGAGAAGGCAAAGAGATTGAAAGAAGAAAAGGCGTAAAGATATGATTTCCGATAGATTAAAAAATATAAAACCATCAGGGGTAAGGCGCATATTTGATCTTGCAAGGAAGATGAAAGATCCGATTAATTTAAGTATCGGTGAGCCAGATTTTGATATACCAGAAGAGATTAAAGAGGAGGGGATAAATTGGATAAGGAGGGGATTTAACAAGTATACGCCAAGTCAAGGGATTCCAGAGTTGAGGGAGAAGATAGGTTCGTATCTTAGGAAAAAGGGAGTCTATTTTGAAGATGTATTGATAACTGCAGGTGTTACTGGAGGACTTTTGCTTGCGAGTCTTGCCCTTATTAATCCGGGTGATGAAATCATTATCCCTGATCCTTACTTTGTTATGTATGAGTATCAAGTTTTACTTATGGGCGGTGTTCCTGTATTTGTAGATACATATCCTGATTTCCGTCTGAGGGAGGAAGAATTTGTTAAAAAGTTATCTAAGAAGACAAAATTCATTATTATCAATAGTCCAAATAATCCAACTGGTGCAATCTATCCAGAAGAGGATTTAAGAATGGTTGTAAAATTAGCGCGAGAAAGAGATCTCCTTATCCTATCCGATGATATTTATGATAATTTTGTTTTTGATGACGAAACATGTCCCTGTATAGGTCAACTATATGAAAAGACGTTAACGTTCGGTGGTTTCTCAAAGGGATGGGCTATGACTGGATGGAGATTGGGCTATGTTGCGGGCCCAAAAGATATTATAAACCATATGATAACGCTTCAACAGTACACATTTTCAAGTGTAAACTCCTTCGCCCAGAAGGCAGCAATTAAGGCCTTAGATTTTGACATCAAAGATTATATACAAAAATATAAGAATAAGAGAGATTTAATATATGAAGGGTTGAAGGATAAGTTTAATGTACAGAAGCCGAAAGGGGCATTCTATATATTTCCTGAGGTACCAGGTGGAGATGGAGAGGCCTTTGTGGAAAAGGCGATAAAGAATAATCTATTTATTATACCTGGGTCTGTCTTTTCACAGAAAAATACCCATGTGAGAATTTCATTTGCCGCTCCGGATGAGACCCTCCTAAGAGGAATTGAGGTACTAAATCAAATAAGTTAAGATTTTATTATGGATTTAGAAAAGGTAAGACAGATCCTCGAAAGATACAGATATGAAAAATCCTCTCTTGTAAGCATTCTACAGGATATTCAGGCAGATTTGAATTTTCTTCCAAGAGGTATTCTTAAAGAGATTTCTAATTGCCTTGATATCCCCCTGTCTATGGTTTACGAGGTAGCTACGTTTTATAAGGCCTTCAGCCTCGAACCCAAAGGAAGACACAAAATAAAGGTTTGCCTTGGAACTGCTTGTCATGTAAGGGGGGGAGCTCGATTACTTGATTATATTGAAAGTCTTTTAAATATAAAAAGAGGAGAATCTTCTTCTGATCTCAGATTTAACCTTGAGACAGTTAACTGCCTCGGTGCATGTGCCCTGGGTCCTGTTATGGTAATTGATGGGGATTATTTTGGAAAGGTTGAAACAAATAAGATAGATACTATTTTAAAAAGGTATCAATGAATCAGATGAGCCCCCGCTTCAATAATATTGGTGAACTAAGGGCCTTTCGCGAATATCTATTAGATGCAAAAGTTAAAGAGAAGAAGTGCATAAACATCTGTACAGGCACGGGTTGCAGGGCTTGTGGGGCTTTGGAAGTGTTTGAGGAGTTTAGAAGAAGGGTAGATGGAAATAATATAAAGGATATTTACATCAGATCAACAGGATGTCATGGCTTTTGCGAAAGAGGTCCAATTCTGGTAATCAAACCAGAATCTATATGTTATACAAAGGTTTCGCCTAAAGATGTTTCAGAGATAATCGAAGAAACAATTATAAGGGGAAGAGTGGTTGAGCGATTACTTTACGAAGATCCGAAAACCAATAAAAAGATAATCCACAAGGAAGATATTCCTTTTTATAAATTTCAGAATAGGATTATTTTTGATAAAAATGGCGAAATAGATCCCACAAGCATTGATGAGTATATCTATTCTGGAGGATATGAGGCGCTTGAAAAGGTACTCTCTCAAATGACTCCAGAGGAAGTGATAGAAATTATTAAGAGATCAGGATTGAGAGGAAGGGGTGGGGGAGGCTTTCCTACAGGGATTAAATGGGAGGCCTGCAGGAAGGCAAAGGGTAAGGAAAGATTCGTTATCTGTAATGCAGATGAAGGAGATCCAGGGGCATTTATGGATCGTTCTCTTTTAGAAGGGAACCCTCACCGTATAATAGAAGGGATGCTTATTGGTGCATATGCAATCGGGTCTGAAGAGGGTTATGTCTACGTCCGTAATGAATATCCGCTTGCTATCTCCAACCTCACATGTGGCATAGCTCAGGCAGAAAAATATGGACTTTTAGGGAGAAATATTCTTGGCACAGGAATGAACTTTAATTTAAAGATTAGTAAGGGAGGAGGGGCATTCGTATGTGGGGAATCGACTGCACTTATGGCATCTATAGAAGGAAGGGTTGGAGAACCAAGGGCAAAATATATACATACAGTTGAAAAAGGTCTCTGGGATCAACCGAGTAATCTGAATAATGTTGAGACATGGGCCAATGTGCCAATCATTATTTCTCGGGGGGTTGAATGGTATACATCAATAGGTACAGAGGGATCAAAAGGAACAAAGATATTCTCCCTTGTTGGTAAGATAAATAATACAGGTCTAATCGAGGTTCCAATGGGGATAAGCTTAAGAGAAATTATATACGATATAGGTGGTGGAGTTCCGGATGGGAAGCGATTTAAGGCTGTTCAGACTGGAGGACCCTCAGGTGGTTTTTTACCTGAAAGACTACTTGATTTACCCATAGACTTTGATCGTCTCCAGGAAGCAGGTTCTATGATGGGTTCAGGTGGAATGATTGTCATGGATGAAGACAATTGTATGGTTGATATGGCAAGATATTTCATAAATTTTCTCGAGGAGGAATCCTGTGGAAAGTGTAGCCCTTGCAGGGAGGGACTCTTTCAGATGGGAAAAATTCTTAATAGGATATGTAGAGGAGAAGGAAGAAAAGACGATATCGAACTTCTTGAGGATCTCTCATATCTAATGAAAGAGGCCTCTCTGTGTGGTTTAGGCTTAACAGCTCCAAATCCTGTACTGACAACAATTAGATATTTTAAAGAGGAATATTTGGCTCATATTGAAGAGAAGAGGTGTCCTGCAAAGTTTTGTAAAGATCTTATCTCAATTTCGATTGATCCAGAAAGATGCACAGGATGTGGAGCATGTCTAAGGGTTTGCCCTTCAGAGGCAATTAAAGGGGAGAGAAAAAAGGTTCACCATTTAGATAAAGAAAGATGCATAAAATGTAAAGCATGTTATGAAGCATGCAGGTTTGATGCAATATTAATCCAATAGATATGGTCACTTTAAAGATAAATGGACATAAAGTTAGAGTAAAGAAGGATTCAACTCTACTCGAGATTGCTAAGAGAAAGAAGATCGATATCCCTACACTGTGTTATCATCCTCAGCTCTCACCCTATGGGGGATGCAGGCTCTGCATAGTTGAGGTAGTAGATGGTGGGATATCGCGTATTGTTACCTCGTGTAACTTCCCTCCAAAGGATGGGATAGAGGTGTATACACATTCTGAAAGGATTCTTAAGCTAAGAAAAGGGATTATTGAGCTATTGCTTTCACGTTCTCCTGATGCGCCCATTCTTCAGAAGATAGCTGATGAACTTGGTATTGAAAGGGTTAGATTTGGTCAACAGTCCAAGGCAGACAACTGTTTACTCTGCGGTCTATGTATCAGGACCTGTAAGGAGATTGTTGGAGCGAGTGCCATTGGATTTTCAAAACGAGGAACTCTAAAAGAAGTCGGAATTCCATTCGGTATAAACTATGAAGACTGCATTGCATGCGGTGCATGCGAGTTTATCTGTCCAACAGGTGCAATAAGGATGGAGATGGAAAGGATCAAAAGAATCAGGCTTGAGGATACAGGGGTTTTGAGAGTCTGTAGATATGTACGTTTGGGAGTTATGAATTTTATGATATGCTCAAATGGTTTTGAATGCTGGCACTGTGAGGTTGACCAAAATATTGAAGACTATTTTAAAACACATCCTGCTTTTGTATTGAAACCTGCAAAGAGGAAAGAACCACAAGAGATTAATGGATGTCTTTTTTATCCAGATCTTCACTACAGTAATGAGCATCTATGGCTAAAACCTATGGGAAGACTTATAAGAATTGGATTTGATAGTATTGGCTCACTTGTAGCTCTAATAAGTGACTCAATCCATATCCAATCAAAGGGAAGTAAGATTGAAAAGGGAGGGATTGTTGCTGAGTTTTCGAAGGAAAATAAAAAGGTTAAGATATTGTCTCCTATTGAGGGTAAAGTAGTCATTATTAATTCGGATGTTATTAATAATCCTACCCGTATATGGAAAGACCCATATAATCGAGGATGGATGCTCATGATCGAGCCTGAAAATATAGAGGAAATTGAGTCTCTTAATTTCGGAAAGAAGGCAGAGGATTGGTTTACGAAGAAGTCAAATATTTTTTCTAATATTCTCAAAAAATATGGATTTAATCCCATAGATGGGTCTTTAGCCGAGAGGATTACCGTAGGGGAGTGGGAATATTTAACTGATTTTTTATTTAACCCAAATAAAGGTTGATAATTGTGGGTGAAAAAAGGGTTGTTTTAGGAAATGAGGCTATTGCTCGAGGAGTGGTTGAAAGTGGTTGCCACTTCTTTGCCGCCTATCCAGGAACACCAAGCTCTGAAATTCTTCCTGCAATTGTCCGTTTTAAGAAAGAGAACAACCTTGATATCTATGTAGAATGGTCCACAAATGAAAAGGTTGCCTTTGAGAATGCACTTTCTGCCTCCTACACAGGAAAAAGGGCAGCAGTAGCAATGAAACAGGTTGGATTAAATGTTGCAGCCGATCCACTGATGAGTTCAGCCTATATTGGAACAGTGGGAGGATTTGTGATAATTAGTTGTGATGATCCTGGGCCTTATTCATCTCAAACAGAACAGGATTCCCGTTTTATGGCCATGTTTGCAAAGGTACCTGTCTTTGACCCTTCTGACCCAAAAGAGGCCCAGCATATGTTACCTATAGCCTTTGACCTATCAGAAAAGTATGAGATTCCTGTTATTTTACGGCCAGTCTTAAGAGTTTCGCATGCACAGCAGACCATCACCTTTAATCCAATAAGAAGAATTGAGAGAAGGGCAAATTTTAGGCGTAACCCTCAAAGATGGAGTGCTACACCGAGGTTTAGATTCATCCTTCATAAAAAGCTAAATCAGAAGTTGAAAAATATTTCAGAAGAGTTTAATACGATGACATCTATTAATTTTATTGAAAATTATCTTGGGAATGCAAAGCTTGGTATTATTGCTGGAGGGATTGGATATGCAATAGCAAAGGATGTTTTATTGGAGTTAGGCCTTGAAGGTGAAGTACCGATTCTAAAGATTGGCACTCCTTTTCCCCTTCCAGTTGATATCGTCGAATCGTTCATCGATAGTTGTAAAACAATCCTTATACTTGAAGAGACAGAACCTGTAATAGAACTTCAGATTAGAGACAAATCCAAGATACATGGTAGATTGGATGGATTAATACCTAATGAAGGTGAGATGTTACCAGAGACCATATCCAATATCATTTTAGACCTTTCAAAAAGATTATTGATCCCTTCAAAAGAGATTCATACTTTAGAACCCGTTGAGCAGATGGTTTCTGAGTTAGGGATTCCTGTTCGTAGACCTACACTCTGTTCAGGATGTCCTCACAGGGCCTCTTTTTATGCAATAAAGAAGTCATTTCCAAACGGGATCTTTCCAAGTGATATTGGTTGTTATACATTGGGTATGAATATGGAATCAGTTGATACCTGTCATGATATGGGTGCTGCGATCACATTTGCAAGTGGGCTTTATCAAGCATATCATCAAGATGGGAAAGATATTCCAATAATTGCAACAATTGGAGATTCTACATTTTACCAT
This sequence comes from Deltaproteobacteria bacterium, assembly GCA_037443425.1. Taxonomy (GTDB): domain Bacteria; phylum Desulfobacterota; class BSN033; order BSN033; family UBA1163; genus JBBIOI01. The sequence goes on along the minus strand of JBBIOI010000021.1, from coordinate 26,099 downwards.
TCAGGAACTCCAGGTCTTTTAAATGCAGTTTATAATGGATCAAGATTTGTTCTTGTAATCCTTGATAATTCAATAGTTGCTATGACAGGAATGCAACCAACACCTGAATCTGGCATTACTGCAGATGGTCATCCTGGAAGACCACTCTCTATCGAAGAGCTTGTAAGGGGCTGTGGTGTTAAATATGTTCGTGTTGTAAATCCATACAATATCAAGGATATGATTTTAGAACTAAGAAAGGCCCATAAATATACGAGGATACCAGAGGGTGGAATGGCGGTTTTGATTGCTCGCTATCCATGTATTACTCACAAAAGGGAAAAACTAAAAGAAAGGCCTATAAAGGTTGAGGTCAGGCATATCCCGCCTCCAGAAAAAGGCATTTTACCGTTAAAAAGCAAAGAATTGCCTGAGTATTTATTACCGCATTATATGGAAAAAATAGCGCCATGCCAGGGGGCATGTCCGATTCGGATTGACGTAAGAGGATACATCAATCTTATTTCTAAGGGAAGATTTGAAGAGGCATTGAAACTTATTCGGGAGAAGAATCCATTCCCTTCAATAACAGGGAGGCTTTGCTCTCGACCTTGTGAAAAGGTTTGTAGAAGGGGAGACTTAGATCAGCCAATTGCCATCGATCTACTTAAGAAATTTGTTGCCGAAAGGATTACCGAAGTAGAATATCCATCTCCAGGGCCAGAGAAAGAGGAGAAGGTTGCAATCATTGGCTCTGGACCATCAGGACTTATGGCTGCTTACGATTTAAGACTTTATGGCTATAAGGTAACAATTTTTGAGGCCCTTCCAATCATTGGTGGAACAATGGCTATTGGGACAGGAAGGTTTAGATTGCCACTTGATGTATTAAATCGAGATATCGATGTAGTGAAAAGATTGGGAGTAGATATAAGATTGAATGCATGTGTTGGTAAAGATATCTCTATTGATGATTTGAAGGCACAAGGCTTTAAGGCAATCCTTCTTGCCATAGGGGCTCATTTGGCAATCGATTCGTATAATTTAGGTCAAGGAGATGATGAAATAATAGATTCTCTAAATTTTTTAAAGAAGGTCTCTCTTGGCCAGATAAATTCTATGCCAAAAGAGGTAATTATAATCGGAGGGGATGATAGGGCAATTGATGCTGCACGAACTGCAATCAGATTGGGATCAAAAGATGTAAGTGTTTATTACAGTCGTTCACCTAAAGAGATGCCTGCCCAAGAATCTAACAGGTTAGAGGCAGAAAGGGAAGGGATTAAATTCCATTTTAATATCTTCCCAACAGGTGTTACTAAGTCCGGTGGGAAATTATACATCTCCTTTAAGAGAACTGTTTTAAGTAAACCTACAAGTAGTGGTCGAAGGAGGATTCTCTCTCTTGAAAGACCTTTAAAAAGGATTAAGGCAGATTTACTTATAACATCACCTACCTATGCCCCGGACCTTTCGGGTTTTGAGTTCATTTCTAAAACGATATTTAAGACCATAGAAGTTGATCCAGTAACATTATCCACCTCTTATGAAGGTATATTTGCTGCAGGAGATGCAGTGACAGGGCCAAAGAATTTTATAGATGCCCTTGCGTCAGGCAGAAAGGCTGCATTATCGATCCACAGATATCTGAGTGGAGGTGATTTAAAGAAAAATAGAGAAGAAGGGATTCATATAGATCTTGTATCTGTACCTATTGATATGCTTGAAACAAGGCATAGAATCCAGGAACCAATCCTTCCGATAGAAGAAAGATCAGATTTTAAAGAAGTAAATCTTCTGCCAGACGAGGATTCTATAATTGAAGAGGCAAAAAGATGCCTCCATTGTGGATCTTGTTTTCAATGCGATCTATGTATGGATCAATGTCCCGAAGGGGCAATTTCCAAGAGAGACGGAGGTTACGTAATTGATTATAGCAAATGCACAGGATGTCGTATCTGTGTGCAGGATTGTCCTACCTCTTCTATAAATATGCCTGCTATCGGTGCGTGTATTGCTTGTGGGTACTGTCTAAAGAGATTTGAGTGTCCATCTTTAATAAAGGGAGAAGATGGTAGGGTAAATATTGATCGTCTGACATGTGTGGATTGTGGTCTCTGTAAAGAGGTTTGTGCACATGGGGCAATATATCCTTTAAATATTGAGTAAAGAGATTATTGAAATGAACATTCAAATGATTATTTCTGGTATTGGAGGGCAAGGGGTTTTACTTTTAACAAGGATATTTTCAGCGTTTACCCTCAAAGAGGGATATAGTATGATTGGTTCTGAAGACCATGGAATGAGCCAGCGTGGAGGTTCTGTACTTACACATATCAAGATAGGAGATTTCAGAAGTCCACTGGTTAGAAGGGGAGATGCTGATATTCTTATTTCATTAGAGAAGGATGAGGCTTATAGAACACTTTCCTACCTGAGACCTGCAAGCCCAGAAAGGGAAGGTGGTCTTTGTTTTATTAATGCCACAAATCCCAAGTTTTTGAATGAAAAGGTTAAAGAATATTTGAACGAAAGGGGAATTGAGGTTTTTGTTTTTTTTGCCTCAAAGTTAGCTAAAGAGATGGGAATGGTCCAGTCAACAAATATTGCCTTACTTGGTTTTGCAACAGCGCATCCAAGATTTCCTTTCCCCAATGAGAAATTGAGGGATGCAATAAAAGAGGTTACCCATCCCAATTTTTTGGACCTTAATTTAAGAATTTTTGAAAAAGGATTCTTTGAAGGTAAAAGGATAATGGGGTTTTAACTTCCCCTTGATGATTCCTTTGATTCATTAATTAGCTTATCTCGATAACTTATCACGTGTGAACAGAGTGGCCCTTGGCATAGTCCAATCAGTTTCTTTGTTATCCTATCTACCTTTATTTTCTTTTTCCCATCAGGATTCGAAGCCTTGTAAGATTGATACCAGGTACACTTTGATGACCAGTCATTTTTAACCATGATAGACACATACTCATTGATCAAATCACATTTTATTGTTGTAACACAGGCCTGCCAATCTGGGGGATTAAGTGTGTTTAGTGGTTGGTCCATATTTACCTCCTTTTACGTGGTTTAAAATTGGAGTCCTCCTGCCCTTGCACCTTCAGCCAGGGCCTTTACCCTTCCATGGTATTTATATCCATCCCTATCGAAAACGACCTTTTTTATCCCTTTCTCGAGGCATTTCTTTGCAATTAGTTCTCCCACCTTCCGAGCAGCCTCTACATTTCCTGTATTCTTCAAAGTGCTACGTAACTCAGGGCTTAAGGTGGAGGCATGGGCCAAGGTTTTTCCTTCTGTATCGATGATCACCTGTGCATATATATGTTTCAAACTTCGAAAGACATTTAAACGAGGCCTTTCAGGCGTACCCCTTATACGAGAGCGAACCCTTCTTTTTCTTCTTAGTCTACCCAATAGTTTCTTACTTTTCAAATCCTTTTTCGCTCCTTCTGTTTTAAGAATTTTGGATAAATTATCTTCCTCTTTTCGCTATAAACTTTATTCTCATTTATCCATATGGATTCATGTCTCTTTAAAGATTGATTTTGGGACAAATTCCCTCTAATCTTCTGAATTGCAATAATGACGTCCCTCTCTGTCATCTTTTTTAACTCGGACATTAATCTTTTTAACTTTTCGTCTGAACAATTCTTATTTGAATAAATAGTAATCTTTATTCCTCCTGCTTCTGATGGGAGATGTTCAATCTCTATTTTTGAAAGACCAGTGTTCGAAAGTTCTCTTTTTAGGAGTTCTCTTATTTTAAGATCCTCAACGACTATAGGTAGATTGACCTTTCCTAATATAGGATTATGGTCCAGATTCTTTATAAAAAGGAATTTAAAATTATTTGAGAATCTTTCCATTTGAACCGAACTTCTTCCTCCTGTAAAGTTTATGTGTTTACCATCTATAATGGGCAAAAGCTCGATTTGCTTCTGCCATCTTATGAGTGTCCTCTTTCTTCTTTATAGCTCCACCACGATTATTAGCAGCATCTATCAGTTCAGCTGAAAGTTTTTTATCCATTCCTTTTTCAGGTCTCTGTTTTGCAGAAGAGATGAGCCACCGAATCGCTAAGGAGAGTTTTCTTTCAGGCCTTACCTCAACAGGAACCTGATAGGTAGCTCCACCCACCCTGCGAGGTCTAACTTCAATCATAGGTTTTACATTCTCTATGGCTTGTTTAAAGATTGTTAGAGGATCTGATTTAGTCTTTTCTCTTATAGAGTCAAGTGCATTATACATTATCCTTTCAGCTATACTCTTTTTCCCGCGGCGCATAATGCAATTGATAAATTTTGCCACTAATACATCATTATATTTTGGATCAGGTGGAATAATCCTCCTTTCAACTTTTCCTTTTCTGGGCATAATTCTTCCTCGCCTCCTCATCTACGTTCATTTTTATATTAGAAGAATCATCCCAATCAATATCTTCAATTTTAACTATCAAACCGTAAGCCTTACTTTCATGTAGCAGGTGGACTTCGTTACCCTCGATTCGATTAAAAATCCATTCTCTATCCTTTATGTTTCTATAGACATTATCTTTTAGCCTTACACGCTTGCCAGGAGATATATGTTCAAAAAAAGATTTCGGAGGTACCCCATGGGCGATAATATTTTTTACTGAGTTACTGGCCGGCATTGAGTATCCTCCTTACAGGATTTAATAACATTTTTTTCTGTAATAATCTCTTCTGAGAGAATTTTTGCTATCTCAACTGTTAATTCCATTTCTCCATTATTTTTTATAAAATGAAATTTATTAAATATCCAATTCGTAATCGTCTCTTTTAAATCCATATCATCATTAAGCCTGCTAAGTAGAAAGGTCCTGTCTCTTAAGTCAATATTTTGTATATCGGGTGATATACCCATTTGATCTGTAATAAAAGCATTTATTAAGACGGTTTTCCATATAAGTCCATCGTAGTAATTAAATTCAATATATGGAAGGATTTTCATTAAAAATTCGATAAGGGCTAACTCATGTTCAACAAGTCTAATCTCTTCGAGCCTTCTAAATTCTCTGTAGCCCATTTCATCGGTTTCAGAAAAGAATAAAGGTCTCTTCCTTAGAAGTCCTTCCATTCTTTCTTCCCATGGGAATCCCAAGAAAGAGAGTGGAAGCCCTTTATTCGAATACCATCCTTTCTTTAAGATCCTTTCTGCCTTCCATTTCAATTCAAGCGCTGAACTGAATCCAATCTGAAATAAATATTTTAGTGGAATCTCTGAAAGATATCTCTTTGCCTGTGATATATCTCCACCTGACATGATTTCTAAGCCAATGCTCAAATAACTTCCAACCTTTTTTAAAGATTCTTTTAAAACTGTGAGGTCTATATTTTCAGGTTGGTCCACTACAAGGGCTTGATTTGCCATATATGTGAGCTCGGTTTTGATCCGATCTAATAAATATTGGTCATCCAATTCACTTAAACATATTGAAAAGAACATTCTCTGTTCTTTTAGCAGCATAGGAAAGTTTGGAGGCAGAGAGTTATTTGGTATTTCAACAGGATGAATCTTTTTTTCCTCGAGCATCAGTCTAAGTCTTTTAGGATTTAGATATTGATAAAGTGAAAGCGCTTCATCAAAGGAAGGAAATCCCTTATCAGCAAGCCTTGCCTCCCTAAATCGAAACGCCCTTTCTTCAAGTTCTACACCAATCTCCCAGCTAACTTGGTCTAAAAGTCTGAAATAAAAATTAAAGTCAAGCGAGGCTATGTGATTTAACAGTTTTTCAATATAATCACGAAATTTTGGGTTTAGGACCTCAATATAGTATGTTCCATCCAGTGTGAATGGATAGTTTTCCTCATCTTTAAAATCCAATGGCTCATCACCATTTTTTATATGAATACGTATGTTTTTCTTAAGTATGAGAAGTAGTGTATCAAGATCCACGGTCTTTAACCAACGCTCTATCGCATCCTCTTCGCAAGACAGCAGTATAGGGAGCCAATGTTCAACCCTCTCGGGTTTCAATTCATATCCCTTCCAGAGTTCAAGATCAAGAAGATACTGATACTGTTCAGGAGACATTAAAGATATAAGTGGAAGTGCATCTTGTTCCCCAATCTCCTTAATTGTGAAATAGACCTCTTCTTCAGGAAGGGATTGTACAATATATTGGGCATTATCATGATTTAGTATTGCATCCATCCTTTCTTTTCCTTTTAATTCAAGGATGGATGAAATCTCTTCTCTGGAGACAACCTTTTCTGAAGTTTCAATGCTTTTATCCTCAATTAAGTCCATCTCTATCACCCCTGACATTCCTTAAATCTCCTATACAGACGCTTAAGATTATCCAGAGGTTCTTTGTAATAATCTGAAGGTTCAATATCTATCCAGTCATATTTAAGAGGTTTCTTTTTATTTTCTTCCCTAAGAATATTTATTAAATTGATAAATGGTTTTGGAGACTTATTTGCCCTAAACAGTCCAAAAAACCTTTCGTGTGGGTTTTCATCCAGTGGAGGGTTATTCCAAAGGGGGCTTTCATAGTCACCATAACACCAGAATAGGACACCAAGAAAGGGGTAATGTTTTAATTTTTTTAATAGACGTTCATAATAATTATGAGCCTCTTCTTCTGATACAACAACATCATTTTTATATGTATTTGATGAAGGAATCCCGACTTCTTCAATCAAGACATCTTTCTGGCCAAGCCAATTTGTAATCATGGCTAAAAAAGGAACAACATCTTCATCCAATAGATGGTCTCCCCACTTTGCGTATATAGAATATGTATGAATAGATAAAAAGTCACAGAATCTTGACACCTCTTTCGGTCCCATATTTCTATCCTCTTCTAAATCCTTGATATGTAAACCTATTGTAACAGGGATAGATTCATCAGCCCTTTTTAGCTCTGAAACCATTTCCTCTAACCACCCTATGCCTTCTTCTTTACTTAAAGGTTGAACAACATTTGATGGTTCATTTCCAAGATCCCATGCCCAAAGTGAAGGATGACCTTTTAAGGCATTTGATATCTCCCGGATAAAGAGCCTTTGTCTTTCTCTTAGTTCTCTATCACTATAAAAGTTTCTTATTCTATTTTTTCTCTTTTTACCTTCAGAAATCACAGGGAAACAGGTATTTTCTTCACCAAAATCGAGTAACCAAGGAGGTATGTAATTTACTCCACTCATATGACCAGTAAATAATGTAGGCAAAATCTTAACCCTAACGTCATTAGCTATCTCCATAACCGTAATAAGGCGATCAATCGTCTTTGTTGACAACTTTGCCGGCAGGGGTTGAAAGTCTTCCCATAAAAGGAAGACCCTTATAACGTTGAGATCTGCTTCTTTGATTTTTGAAAAATCTTCCGAGATTTCTCCCTTATCAAAACTTCTCCAGAAGTTCATTCCAGTGTTTATAGGCCAGTAATTAATTCCAACAGTATATTCACCCTTCATAGGCATTCACCCCTGAGGTAGCCCTCCCATAATCGTCCTCAATTCTTATCACATCGTCTTCAGAAAATTTTTCTCCCCTTTGGACCTCAATAAAATTTAGAATCTCTCCAGATATATTTTCAATTCTATGTGCTACGCCTACAGGTATATCAATAGAATCACCTGGCTTCAGATAATAATCTTTCCCATTAATAGTTACCTTTCCTTCTCCATTGATAACAATCCAGTGCTCAGACCGAAAACTATGTCTCTGGTAACTTAGTCGATGCCCCGGGTTAACCCAGATTCTTTTAACCTTATGGGATGGTTGTTCTTCAAGGATTATAAATCCACCCCATGGTCTTAGTTCGATTAAATTTGATCCTTCATTCTCTTTCATATATGTTACCATAATTTATATTTATAAAAATAAGGTAAAAAGTTTTACATGGAATGCGTTGTCTCCTCAAAAGAGACTCTCATTATTTTATCAGACCTGAAAGGTTTTTCTTTTAAAGATTCGAATAGCTCTATAAACTTTTTAGCAATCTCAAAGGATGAATTTGCCCTGACAAATCTTTCAGCATTCTCTAATGTTTTCTTAACCCTTTCGTTTCCTTCAAATACTTCCTTTAATGCCGATTCAAGCTCACTGTATTTTATCACCTCTTGATCAAATACTTCGAAGAAGTTTGTATTATAGGCTAATATAGGGCATCCTGAGCCAAGACATAAAAATGCTGTTGACGGAACAACAATCGCCTCTGCAGAATCCTTGTGGACAAGAAGTGCATCCGAAGCATGAAGATAAGTATATAGTTCCTTAATAGGTATATCACCTTTTCTTAGATCGATAAATGGATAGATACTTTTTACTGCCTCAAAAAGTTCATACCAGTCCTGGATATGTGTCATCGTAAGAAGGATTAATGGATATTTTTCATTTACACGTTTTATTGTTGGAAGAAGGTGAAGATGGCGATAAACACCTATCCCATAGTTAAAGATGACCTTTTTATCAAGTGGTAGACCAAGCCTTTTTCGAGCCTCTATCTTGTTACCATGCATTATAGGATGGCAGGGATATTGTATTATATAGATCTTTTCCTCAGGATAGATCTTCTCTAAAAATCTCTTATATCTTTCATCAAAGCAAACTATAGCATCGAATTCAAATTTATAGAAGGTTGGATCTTTAGGTGGTTTTCCCTCATGGACAACAAAGACGGTTTTTGCTCTATTTTTTATTATTGGATAGATCTTCAGCAGGTCCTCCATTGGTAGAATCTCAAGGTTTTGGACAACGAAGATCTCAGCATCCATATTTAGAAAAGGTTCAGGATCGAAGAAATAGCCTTCCTTTCTATCAGGTTTGGGCAATCTGTAACATCTTTTTACGAATGACTCATCGATATCACTCTGATAGTTTTCCCATTCTTTTGGTGCTAAGACCTCAAGCTTATGGCCCATTTCAACCCAGGCCCGGCCTACAAGTTCTGCATGAATCGAGACCCCACATGGGATATTCCATCGACTCATCATGGCTATCTTCATTATCGTTCACCCCTTTCTTAAAATAGAGAAAGTATTTCTCCCTTATCTACTGTTGCTCCGCAGATAACCTTATCTGCGGCACCATAATATATGAAGTACTTATCTTCAACCTCACAGATACCACAACCGAAGACTACCTCACGAACCTCTCCACGAAGTTCATACTCCTCCTCTGGTTCAAGTATCGGCTCTGGATACCTTGCAATAACTTTTGATGGGTCTTCTAAATCAAGAAGTGCTACACCAAGTCTATATACACTGTCCTTATCGATTCCATGATATATAAGAAGCCAACCTTTGTCTGTTCTTACAGGTGGGCTTGCAGATCCAATCCCCACCCCATCCCATCTTCCTGCAATAGGTTCCATTACCTTTTTAAAGTCGGTCCATTTTAAAAGATTATCTGAATAGGCAATCCAGATGCTTCTTGGGGGTTCCATGGGCCGATGAAGCATTACATATCTACCATTTATCTTTTCAGGAAATAGTACAGCATCCTTATTTTCCATATCAGGAAGAATCACTCCATATCTATCCCATTTAATAAAGTTTTTTGTTGAAGCAAGTGCAACCCTTATCCCTTTTATAGAGTAAGCTGTGTAGGTCATATAGAATCGATCATCTAGTTTTACAATCCTTGGATCCTCACATCCTTTGCTTTCTGCAACACCTCTCGGTGTAAAGACTGGTTTATCGAACCTATAGAATTCATATCCATCAGCACTTATGGCGTAGCCAATCCTTGATATATCATCCTCTCCAACTGCGCGATAAAGTAGGTGGAATATACCATTGTCATAAACCGCTGCAGGATTGAATACAAGTTTAGACTCCCAGTCGTTTTCTTTTTTAGGTTTTAGTATTGGATTGTTTAAAAAGCGTTTAAGCATCACTCTTTTCCCTCCTCATAGATTGCTAAACATGTAAGATGATCAGCAGCACCATAGTAAAGCAACCATCTATTATTATCCTTGACCAATCCTTCTGCAACACAGTGGTTTCCTGTTCCAAATTCGCTTCCATAGTCCCTCATGAGGGATAGCAATGGTTCATCTGTCCTCATAATAACCCTTTCGGGATCATCTCTTGAGAAGATTACTCCTCCAGGCTGATATACACAATCCTCACACCATCCGTTATAGATTAATAGAATTCCTTCATCAATCATTACAGGCGTAGGACCAGGCTCAATCCCATGGCTATCGAAGTATTCTTTTCTTGGCTCAAGAACAGGTTTATCAATAGGTTCGTACCAGTTTATTAAGTCATCAGAATAGGCAATCCCTATCGCTGTTTGCCATGGTTTCTCTTCCCCCATAAAATACATTACGAATTTCCCATCTATCATTTCAGGAACAATAACACCTGCTTTTAGCTGTCCTTTGTCCCAATCCCAAGGTCTTTCGGTAAGAACAGGACCAAGTTTTTCCCAATGGAGGAGATCCTTCGAGATCGCCAAACATATGTTTGATACACCATACCTCAGGCTATTTCCAACATAGGTTAGGTAATAAGTATCGCCAAATTTTACAATCCTTGGATCTTCGCATCCACCTCGATCAAAATCATTGCTTGGAGAAAGCAAGGGCTCTTTATGACACACAAAATTAATGCCATCTTCACTCTCTGCAAGGCCAATCCTCCCGGTTAAAGAGTCATCTGATTCGGCTCGATAAAACATATAAAACTTTTTTCCCTCTTTTATAACCGATGGATTATAGAGCCTTTTTGATTGAAAACCATTACTTGGCCTAAGGATTGGATTTTTTGGATAATCTATGAATGGACCTATAGGAAAGCTATTTCTCTTCATAACTATCTCCAAGATGGTCTTCCAAGTTCAACAAAGAAGTCTATGAATCTACGGGCAATGATACTGGGTGAATTGATCGAGCAGAACCCATCTGCAAGATCTATTAGATTCCTCTGTTTTTCAGTATCATTTAAAAGTAACTCTACAAGCTTTTCCCTTAAATCATAGATATCGTGGTAGCGAATAACTTCATTCTCGAGTGGTTTAAAATAGTCGGATTCACCTGGAACAAAGATCGGGCATCCTGCACCAAGTGCCTGAAATGCAGTGGATGATACAACACCTAAGTAAAGACTCTGATATTTATGAAGTATTACAACATCAGAGGCAAAGAGGTACTGATCAAATCTATCTTTTGAAAGGACCTTCTCTTCACGGATGATCATCCATGAAGAGGTTCTTGCCCTTTCTAACATTTGATAGTTTGGAGGTACAACATAGAGTAGTATGGCTTGCCCTTGTAACTCTCGAGGCAAGTCTCTTAGAAAGGGTTCATATCCTCTGTGGCAAAAGATATAAATGATCTTCTTATCTTGAGGGAGACCAAGTTTTTTCCTTGCTTCAATTTTATCTCCTCTTCTTATAGGAAAACATGGGAATGGGATGAGTTTTGCATTTGGATAAATATCTTTCAGGAAACTCTGTCTCTCATCGAAATAAACAACCCCATCCCAGAGAAACTGATAAAACCATGGCTCTTGAGGAAGGCTATTTTCATGAACGATATGGATTGTTCTTGCTCGGTTTCTTATAAGGGGAAATATCTTTGCCAGATTATCCACTGGTAGCATCCTCAGGTCCTGCACTACAAGGACATCAAAGTTGCTGGTTAGAATTGGCCTTGGATCCAGAAAGTTAGTCCTTTGTGTCCCAATGCATCTTACTACATAATCCTCATCCTTTCCTGTAAAGCCTTCCCCATGATAATCATATTCAACATGACTGAATATGGTGACATCATGACCCATCTCTATCCATGCCTTCCCAATTGGTTCTGCATGAACTGCTACACCTGAATCAGTATTCCAGGCAGTCATCATTGCTATGTGCATATGTGGTTTTCCCCCTTCGTGTTAAGTCTTTTTATGGTGTCTTCCAGACCAGGAATTGGATTTACCCCTGGTCTTTTTGAGGAGACAAAATTTAATGCCTCTTTATAGCCAAATCCTACACTACAAAGGTAACCTATGATTATAGAAGCAGATCTACCTACTCCATAATGACACGCTACAAGAACCTTTCCCGAGGCGATATTTTTTTGTATCCACTCAACAGCCTCTCTCATCTTTTCCACAGGGATTGGGACCCCATCCTTTAGTGAAATTTTATAATAATTATGATTTGGCAGATTTACATTAACCTCCTCAGCAACATTAAGGATGGAGTTCACCTCCTCGTCTGGATTCTCCAAATCTTTCAGGTCTCCAATAGCTAACCTTTCCAGTATGGATGTCATCTTTCATCTCCTCATCTAATAATGGGAGTTTATCTCCTTTTATAACTGCCTCTTCAATAAGAATATGTTTTTGGGCCTGATTAAAAAAAGAAAACTTTTCTGCATATTTATAACTTTGCCTTTCCATTCTATCTTTTAGAACTGGATTTTTAATAATTTCTACAATCTTAAAAGCAAGTTCATCCATAGTTTCAGAGACAGGAAGTCCTGAGAGTTTTAGCGTTTCTCCAATCCCTTCGAGATCACGCCCTGCAATTGGGACCCCTGTTCCTTGAGCATGAGCCATTCTTCCCGACTGGGTTGCATTAGTGCACCAGAACAGTGCAACATCAAGGGCCCTAAATGCATAAGGGAATATACCTTCTGGAAGATATTCTTCATAAAAGAGGTTCTGTTTCCCATCATGGATAGATTTTAATTTTTCAAGTATTGGGATGTAGAGCTCTCTCTTTTTGTCCTTCCTTTCTTGGATCTTTCCAATGAATAGGGTAATAACAATTCTATTTGGCATCATTTCCTGTACTTTTCTCCCAATTTCATAAAGCAAGATAGGGTCTTTATCCTGTGTGATAAACCCGTAATTTCCGAGTAACAGGGTGCTACCTTCAATACAAGATTTCTCAATGCCTTTCAATCTTATCTTTTCACTTACAGGTATTGAAGGTAACTGAGAGAGATAGTTAAATAACCTCTCCCTTGCGTACTCTTTACTGACCTTTGGGTAATTGTGCACACCGTGTCTTAAGACAACGACCTTCTCACGAAATTCAGGGAAGGCATTGATTACTGCCTTCTTTGCTCCTGAAGTAAAAACGGTTATAAAATCCAAAAGAGGGAGAGTTTCTTTTAGGAGTTCGTATTCTTTTTCTTGCATTCCCCATGGAGTTTCTTCTGATTGGAAATGGATTGTATGAAAACTTGCCCCTACCTTCTTACCTCTTCTTTTAGCTTCATTTATTAATTTTAAAAAATGCGTGTTCACCCTCCCCCACATGCCAAATGAGTGTTGAAACCAGACAACCTCAGAGGTTAGATCTTTTGGGAGGGATGGATTATCAAGAGAGATCCAGTGATTTACCCTATTATCCTCTTTTAGTCTTGGTTCTATATCGCAAATTGAAAATTCGTCAGGTTTAAATGTAATTACATTCCAACTGTCTTTGGGCATAACCCTTGTCAAATAATATGTGTAAGTCCCAATACCACACATTGCAGGCGGATAAGTTGATACAAAACTAATCAATTCTCTCACCTCCTTTAGGGAGGAGGCAAGGATTGATCTAAGGTGTTTGTAGTTCAAAATTTTCTAATTGATTATTAACTAAATATGTTTGTCTTTCCATTTTTTCAGCTACAGGAATAAGTTTCATTGTATTTATAATTCTTGAGATCTGGTCAAGTTCTCTTTGCCTTCTTTCCTCCCTTAGCCTGTTGAATAGATCTATATAGTTTTTTGCAACAATATCTGAGGAATTTCTTCTCATAAAATCCTTAAGTGCCCTCTGAGATGCCTGATATTTAGTCCCTTTGTTTAATACATCAATGAGTGACTCTTTAAATTCTTGAAAGTTATTGTAGGTCAATACAACATCCTTTAAAGTTTCAAAGAAGGGTGATTCATTTGCAATTATTGGACACCCAGAGCCAAGACATTGAAATGCCGAACTTGATACTACAACTCCATCACAAGGATCTCGGTGGATAATCAGACAATCAGAGGCATGGAGGTAATCGTATAATGTGTCAATCGAAGGAGATTCTCTCCTTATTTCTATTTCTATTCCGTCTACTCTCTCAAGTTCGTCTACGTCCTTTTGTTGTGATACAACAAGTAGGAGGAAAGAAAGCTCCGAGCTCATTTGACGAATTATCGGGATTAAGTTTAAATGTTCTTTTATCCTTTGACCAAAGATTAAAAGTATCTTTTTATTAAAAGGAAGTCCCAGTTTTAACCTTGCCTCCTCCTTATTCCCCTTTTTTAAGGGATGACATGGAAAAGGGATAATCTGTATCTTATCCTTTGGATGATACATCTTGAGAAATGCTTCATACCTTTCATCAAAACATACAATACTATCCCATTCAAATTGATAAAAAGATGGGTTTGCTGAAGGCTTATTATCATGGATAATAGTTATTGTAATAGCCTTCTTTCTTATATGATGAAAGATCTTAGCCAGTTCATCCATAGGTAGCATGCCAAGGTCTTGAACGACAAAGACATCGTAGTCAGAAGAGAGAATAGGTCTTGGATCAAGATAGGGATTTTTTGATCCTGATGTTGTGAAGCATCTTACTACGTAATCTTCATCTTTTCCAACTATTGTTGTTCCATGAAAATCAGAGGTGAAAAAGGTAAAGATTTGTAATTGATGTCCCATCTTTACCCACTCTCTTCCAATTAACTCTGCATGGATTGAAACACCTGAATCTGTATTCCATGCAGACATCATCGCTATCTTCATCTTTTTCCACCCCCAAATCTTTAAAAGTTTATACCTCCCAAGAACCTATATAACCTTTACCTGTTTGAGGGGTCTCGTAGGTAAGGGGTTGATCAAATCCTTTGTAGAATTTTGTAACAGGTTCAATAACGTGACTCTTATCTTCAGCAAAGCGTCTAAGCATTTCCCTTGCTTCAGAATCTTCAAACTGCTTTACAGGGGATTTGAAAAGATATGCACTCGCCTCAATAATAGGACCACACAGTCCTCGATCAAGGGCAACCTTTGCTGCACGCACTGCATCCATAATTACTCCTGCAGAGTTTGGTGAATCCTCTACAGAAAGCCTCACTTCCAGATTCATCGGGATACCACCAAACTGTTCTGCCTCAATTCTTAAAAAACAAACCTTATTGTCTTTAAGCCATGGGACATAATCACTTGGTCCCACATAGATATTCTGTAGATCAAATTCACCGTCTTGCATCTGACTGAGTACAGATTGGGTCTTGCTAATCTTTTTACTTTTTAAACGCTCACGATCGAGCATATTAAGGAAATCGGTATTACCACCTATATTAAGTTGGTATGACCTTTTTATCTTTTGTCCCCTGTCTTCAAATAGTTTTGTTAATACCCTGTGAATAATGGTTGCTCCGACCTGAGATTTAATATCATCACCAAGGATTGGAAGACCAGCCCTCCTAAATCTTTCACCATAGATTTTTGAAACAAATACAGGAATTGCATTTACAAATGCACAGCCTGCCTCCAGACAACAATCGGCATAGAAAAATGTATTCTCCTCACTTCCTACAGGGAGGTAATTTACCACTACATCCACTTTGTTATCACGAAGGATTCGAACAATTGCCCTCTTTGCTTCTTCAGGGCTTGAATAGATGTTTTTTAGGGGTTTAAATCTTACAGCATCTGGATACTGATCATTGTGCGGAGGGATGCTATCAATAATATATCCCATTTCAACAGGACAGTTCAGGAATGGGATCTCTTTCTGAAAGATTGTTGTGCAATTGGGTTTGGCAAATATTGCCTCTGAAAGATCTCGGCCAACTTTCCTTTCATCAATATCAAATGCAGCTACAAATTGAATATCATTTGCACGATAACCAGCAAAATTCTTTGTTATAAGTCCTGGTATGTCGGAGTTAGGGTCATCATAATAAAACCGACCTTGAACAAAGGCACTGGCACAATTGCCTACACCAATTATACATGTTCTAATCTTTTTCCCCATATTTAATCACCACCTCCTGTTTATGGGATTTAAAAATTGAAAAAGGGGGGGAGGATGTTGACAGCCCTTTTTTTAATGGAATAAAAAGAAAGGAGAAGAGTAGGTTTTAGGTGACCTTCTTCTCTGCGTGCTCAATCCCAGGCAGGGTCTTCTGATAATAAGCAATCCCTATACCAAGGATGAGCACGATGGCACCGAAGATCACGTTGCTGGTTGTTATGCTCATAATCTCTCTTGCCCCAAGCAGGAATGGAGAGATCATGAGCCAGAGACCAACCAGGATCTGGAATATCATGAGGTAGAATAGATTCTTCATGATATCCCACCTCCTTTCTTTCTCAAGGGTCTGTCAATCCTCCCATCCTTTTTAAAATACTGGATTGCCTAATTATCTTTTTTCGAATTAATTACATTCTTCGTGTCTTTCGGTTTTCCAAAACCTTTTCATCAAATATTTCACCACAGAGGATGCATCTCCATCCCCAGAAAGCCCCTTCACGGCTATAAAATTTTTCATAACTCATTGGACCATTACAGCGATAACACTTTTTCACCGAATCTCCTCACCTCTAATTACTCAATCGAGATCTTAATCTCTTTCCTCTTAGATTCTTCCTTTTTAGGAAGAACGATTTTTCTGTTTCTTCTTCCTTTTCCTGTTTTTTCTCTCCCTTTATTGTTAATATACCATCGGAGAGAGAAATATTTATATCATTTGGATCTATGCCCGGAAGATCTGCCCTCAGAATCAAATCATTATCCGTTTCAGTTATATCAACAAGTGGGAACAACTCATCTTCTTCGAAGAATCTAAATCTCCTTGTTGGTCTCCTTTCAAATAAGGAGTCAAAAAATTTATCCATCTCCCTGCTAATCCTTTCAATTTCTCTTAATGGTTTCCATAAGGTTAGCTCACGTGCCATAATTCACCCCTCCTTTTCGTCATTAAATTTATTTAAAGGTTTGATATTATTGACTATTTTTTACTTTTGCCTGGTAAAAAAATAATCACTTTTTTTTGTTTGTCAAGTAATAAACCCGAAACCCCTGAAGAAGTCTTTAATAGACTGGGGAGGTAGGGTTCAAAACCCTTCGAATGCGGGCTTTTAATGTTTAAATTGCTAACAATCGCTTTAGAAAAAACCAAATTATTTTAAGGGGATTAATCAATAGTGCTAATCTATAAAAGGTATCCGCTCGAAGGCTTTTTCACCCCACCTCCCCATTTATGAAAGGATTTCTAAATAGTTTTCAACTCGAGTTCTCTGAAAAATTTGTTCAAGGCTGTAATAATATATATTTAAATGACTTTTTAAAACGAAATTTTTTTAAATTAATTAATTTTTAATAAAATAGGATTTTAGTTATCATAATAACCCCACCTTGCCTCTCCTTATCTTTAAGGGAGGTATTATAGGGGTTAACTACTTCAGGACTTTTTCAGAGACCTCAACCCGAGACTTCTGAAAAAATCCTTTAAAAATCGGAGGGATAGGGTTTAAAGCCGCCTTTTTTATAAGTTATTGCGATCACCCAAAAGTGCGTGTTGGTAAACTGGTCTATTTTTTAAAATATTCTTTTATCCATTCCCTAAGTGAAAGATACTTCATAGTTTTTATGTCAAATTGTCTTTTATCCAGTATTTTTTTCTCGTCTGCCTCTTTTATCACTTCATCAAGAATTTTATTAATCTCTTCCTTGCTGAAATTATAATCTTTTGCAATTTCATAAGCGCCTTGATAATTTCTGAATTCAAGTATTAATTGTTTAAAGGCTTTTATCCTTAACCCCCTTACTTCATTTTCAGTTCTTCCAAGGGATTTTGATATAGCTTCGGCTCTGATATAATTTCCTTTTTTTATTTCTTCATCAAGTTCTTTAAGTAAATCCGAGATCTCAGTCATCTTTTAGCCTTTGAAATTTATAAAAGTCTTATCCATTCGATTATTCCAGTCCTTATCATCATCATTGAAAATGCAGCCAGAAGCAATGCAAACACCTTTCCAATACCTTTAGTTCCGCCTTCTTTAAGGATTTTCATTATCTCAAAAGAATGGCTGAAGACAAACCATACAATAAGAAGATTTATAATAAAACATAGAATTGTAGCAGTATATCCATAAGCAGGGGCGCTAATTAATAAAAGTGTTAAAACCCCTGGTCCAACGATTAATGGTATGCCGATTGGTACTACACCTAATGTTTCTCTTGGAAAGGTCCTTGTCTTTTCGGGAAATATAAGATCAACGACTGCAATAATAAAAAGTAAAATTCCTCCTGCAACCTTAAAGTCTGATACTGTAATATCAAGGAGCCTGAATATAGATCTACCTGCTATGAGAAAGCCAAGCCCGACAAGAAAGGCAGTGATTGTGGATTGTCGGATAACCTTCTTTCGATCTTTTGTTTCAATTTCAGATGTAAGTGAGACGAAGATTGGAAGTATTCCTAATGGATCGAATGCAACAAAGAATGGTATAAATGGAAGAAATATTTCTAATGTGGATATTTCTTTTAAAAAGTTGTCAAGCCATTCCATTTTATTCTGAAAGCCATCTCAATACACGGAAATGAAATGCAGAAAAGTTAAGGCCTTCCATTTCACAAAAGGTCCTTATAAAATCGATACCTTTTATAAGATATACCTTTTCTTTAAAGAAAAGGGCAATAATAAATCCTTCGCCAGAAGATGGATCTAAACCCTTTTGTTTAAGATATCTTACAAGTCTTGGATACACCTTATCTTTAAGATATTCCCAGGAATCATTCTCTTTTAAAACAATTTCATAGATAATAAATTGGTCCTCTGATTTTTCACGAAGTTCATAAGACACCTTGTTATAATCATTACCTGACACAATCTTAAAGGCGTTTGAAAAAAGGATATCTCTAAAATCTGGCATTTTTTATAATCCTAAATATATAAAAAGGGCGCCTTTTTGGGCGCCCTAATTTCTTACTTACAAAGATAATTTATTCAACCTTTATCTTGATCTCTTTCTTCTTTGCCTCTTCTGTCTTCGGGAGAACGACTTTTAGCACGCCATTTTTAAAAGTGGCGTTGATTTTGTCGCTCTGGACCTGGCCCGGGATTCGAATTGCACGAGTAAATGATCCATAGCTTCGCTCGATGAGGTGGTAGTTTTCTTCCTTTTCTTCTTTCTCTTGTTTTTTCTCACCCTTTATTGTGAGTATGTCATTGGTTAAAGAGATATCGATATCCTTAGGATCGATGCCTGGAAGTTCTGCCTTTACAACAAATTCATTTTTGGTCTCTGAGAGATCGAGCGAAGGAAGCCATTCAGAAACCTCCTCAGCCCTTGCAGGCCTTCTTTCGAAGAAAGAATCCCAGAGCCTATCCATCTCCCTTCTCATCCTTTCTAACTCCCTGAATGGTCGCCATGGAGAAATTTCCCATGCCATATCAATCCCTCCTTTCTTTTTTTTTAAACCATTTTTTTCACTCAAAAGATAATCACTCGTTTCGCTTTGTCAAGATCTAAGCCCTATGTTGGGTAGTCACAAAAAATCTTAGGTGCAGAAACCAATGAAAACATTATCTCTATTTAAAAAAAATTTGTCAAACTTTTTTAGGAGGTCTCTAAAAAACTCGAAAAGAGATGCCTCCTTCGGCAAGCCACAAGGGCTTGCCCTACGAGAAATTAATAAATATAAATGCCGCCACATAACCTCATCACGGAAAAAAGATGCTTACCAATTTATAAAAAAATTTGAGATGATTAATTTATTATGGTAATATAATTTTATGTTTTTTATTTCTATCTCTTTTTTCATTTTTATCTTTTTTCTTTTTTTATCGCCTTTTTCTTCATCCTTATTCAGGTGAATATCATTACACTTGCTTTTATAAAGCTTGGTATACCACCCCAATATGTTATCTTCACACTTTTATTTACGTTGATAGGCAGTTTTATTAATATTCCAGTTGCAAAGATTCCACAGGATATTATGGTAGAAGAGAGGAATTAGTACTTTAGCAGCAGTATTTTCTACTATCATCGCATATGATTCAGCACCAATTATTGCTTATATATCAGGGACACTTGGAACATTGATCGGGGCTGATATATTAAATCTTAAAAAAATTGGAAAGCTTGGAGCACCTGTTGCATCAATTGGTGGTGCTGGAACATTCGATGGTATATTTCTAACAGGTATCATTGCTGTAATCTTCTCGACACTTTTCACGCTTAAATAGAAAAATGTTTGCCAATCAGTTTTTCTTATGATATAGAAAAAGATGATTTCTAAATGTGAGGGAGGGAAAAATGAATTTTGATATATCAAGTATATTCTGGATATTTTTTATGGTTGCAGCCCTTCAGCCCCTTTTAAGAAAGAGACTTCTTCAAGCAAACAGGCAAAGGTGTATTATAAGACTTGAAAAGATGAGAAATTCAAGGGTTATCCTACTTGTCCATAGACAGGAATCTATGAACCTGCTTGGTTTTCCAATCATAAGATATATTGATATCAATGATTCTGAAGAGGTTATAAGGGCGATTCATATGACCGATCCTGATGTTCCAATAGATATTGTTCTTCATACGCCTGGAGGGCTTGTCCTTGCCTCTTATCAAATTGCATATGCTATAAGGCTCCACCCTGCAAAGGTTACTGCATTTGTACCCCACTATGCAATGTCAGGCGGGACATTAATTGCCCTCGCTGCAGATGAGATTGTTATGGGGGAGCATGCTGTCTTAGGTCCTGTAGATCCTCAATTGGGAGAATACCCTGCTGCATCACTTTTAAAACTGATTGAACAAAAGCCTATATCAGATATAGATGATCGGACATGGATCCTTGCAGATATGGGTAGAAAGGCGGTCGAACAATTGAGAAATCAGGTTAAGTTTCTCATAGAAGATAAATACCCAGAGGAGAAGGCTGAAGAGATTGCAAGGGTCTTAACTGAGGGGAGATGGACCCACGATTATCCCATTACCTATGATGAGGCAAAAAGACTTGGGCTTCATGTTTCAAAAGAGATTCCGCAGGAGTTATATCAGTTGATGAATCTTTATCCACAACCCGTGAGGCATACGCCATCGGTCGAATATTTACCAATACCGAGATTTAGGGGTCCGGCTCACAAATCAAGGTTATTTTAATAAAAAATATGCTTTAGAATCAATAAGTTTCGACTCTATACCCTTTTTACACCCGGTCCCTTTCCCTTAAGAATGAAAAAGCCTTCGAGCGGATCCCTTTTATTGAAATTGAATGATCTTAGGTTGTCATTGCGAGGTGAAGCTGAACCAATCTCTTAAAAATTTTCATTCCGAGCAAATCGAAGAATTTATGAGATTACCACACTCTTCGGGCTCGAAATGCTGATAAAGAAGAGGTTTTGAATCCTAACTCACAGTCTTTCAAGAACTTTTTTAGAGCTCTCCATAGAGACTCTCTGAAAAAATACTGAAGTAGTTAATTCCTTAGAATAAGGGGGGGGAAGGTGGGGTAAATACCTTGACAAATTAAAGATTAATACTTATTTTTTGTTTGAGTTTCTGTAAATTCTTCATATTTAACCTTATTGAAAATACTTCCTTCTTAATTTCCATGGAAGGAAGAAAAAAACCAGATTAAATTAAAATAATAAAATTTTAAGGAGGTAGATTCTATGAAGGTCAGGCCGCTTCATGATCGTCTTATTGTTAAAAGGTTAGAGGAAGAGGAAAAGACAAAAGGTGGTATCATCATACCGGATACAGCAAAAGAGAAACCGATTGAAGGAAGGGTAATAGCAGTAGGAGATGGGAAGATAAAAGAGGATGGTACAAAGATTCCAATGGAGGTAAAAGTAGGAGACAGGGTCTTGTTTGCAAAGTATGCTGGCACTGAGGTTAAGATTGATGGTGAAGAGCATCTCATGATGAGAGAGGATGATATCCTTGCCATTATTGAAGAATAAAAAATGATATTGGAAAGGAGGATATTTTTATGCCAAAAGAACTAAAATTTAATCAACATGCAAGAAATGCTATCCTTGAGGGGGTAAACATTCTTGCCGAAGCGGTTAAGGTTACGCTCGGACCAAAAGGAAGGAATGTTGTTATTGAAAAATCTTTTGGTTCACCGGTTGTTACAAAAGATGGTGTAACAGTGGCAAAAGAGATAGAGCTTGAAGACCACTTCTTAAACATGGGTGCAAAGATGGTAAGAGAGGTTGCGAGCAAGACCTCTGATACTGCTGGAGATGGAACTACAACAGCAACGGTTTTAGCACAGGCAATCTATAGGGAAGGGCTTAAGGTAGTTGCTGCTGGTGCAAATCCAATGGATGTAAAAAGAGGGATTGATACAGCGGTTGAAGAGGTTGTAAAGGAACTTAAGAAGATTTCAAAACCTGTAAAAGATCAAAAAGAGATTGCCCAGGTTGGAACTATCTCTGCAAATAATGATCCTTCGATCGGAAACATAATTGCTGAGGCAATGAATAAAGTTGGAAAAGAAGGTGTTATTACAGTAGAAGAAGCGAAATCAATGGAGACAACACTCGAAATTGTTGAAGGCATGCAATTTGATCGCGGATATATTTCTCCATATTTTATAACCGATCCTGAAAAGATGGAGGTTGTCCTTGAAGAACCATATATTCTGATTTATGAAAAGAAGATTTCAAATATGAAAGATTTCCTGCCGATCCTTGAGGCTGTTGCTAAAACTGGGAAACCACTGCTTGTAATTGCAGAGGATGTTGAAGGTGAAGCGCTAGCAACACTTGTTGTTAATAAACTTCGGGGGACACTTAAGTGTGCCGCAGTTAAGGCCCCTGGATTTGGAGATAGAAGAAAGGCGATGTTAGAGGACATTGCTATCCTCACTGATGGGAAGGCAATTTCTGAAGATGTTGGTATAAAACTTGAGAATTTGAAGCTTGAGGATCTGGGTCGTGCAAAGAAGGTTGTTATTGATAAAGATAATACAACGATTGTCGAGGGAGCAGGGAAACCATCTGCCATTGAAGGTCGTATAAAGCAGATTCGTGTTCAGATTGAGGAGACCACTTCTGACTATGACCGAGAGAAACTTCAAGAGAGATTGGCAAAGATGGCAGGTGGGGTAGCTGTTATAAAAGTTGGTGCTGCAACAGAGACAGAAATGAAAGAGAAGAAGGCTCGTGTTGAGGATGCACTGCATGCAACAAGGGCAGCTGTTGAAGAAGGTATTGTTCCTGGTGGTGGTGTAGCTTATATAAG
Organism: Deltaproteobacteria bacterium; assembly: GCA_037443425.1. Classification (GTDB taxonomy): domain Bacteria; phylum Desulfobacterota; class BSN033; order BSN033; family UBA1163; genus JBBIOI01. Next base: position 2,939 of record JBBIOI010000021.1, on the reverse strand, counting down.
ATGTATACCTGCACTTACCAATCTCAAATTGGAGGGCGATAGAAAGATAGGGGTAGAGATTGTCCAGAAGGCCCTTGAAGAACCACTTAGACAGATTGCTGAAAATGCCGGGAAAGAGGGCTCTGTAATTGTTGAGAAGGTTAAAGAGGGAAAAGATGCATTTGGATTCGATGCAGATAAAGAAGAATTTACAGATATGATCCAGGCAGGGATTATTGATCCTACCAAGGTAGTAAGATTGGCCCTCCAGAATGCTGCAAGTGTCGCATCACTCTTAATTACTACTGAAGCAATAGTGGCTGAAAAACCAAAGAAAGAAACACCACCTCCTCCAATGCCACCTGAATACTAAAATTTAAGATTTAGGGACAGGTTCATTAAAGACCTGTCCCTTAAATCAAATACCAATTCTTCTCGCTTTAATCTTTAAAGCTCTCTTTCCCCAAAGAGATCTACATCTTTCTTTTGCCTGCCTGTATATCAGGAACCTGAATGAAAGGGGTGATGATTATGATAGAAAAAATCATTCTCATCTTCATTGCAGGTCTTATTATAGACCTATTAACAACACTTTATACAAGGAAGGTTGCAGATAAAAAGATATGGCCTGCAACTTTTTTAAGCGGGTTGATAACCCTGACAAATTTTACTCTTTTAACAGTTATCATTAAAGATACTGATACCAATACATTTTTTAATATACTTGCCTATGCAAGTGGAAATACACTGGGGACATACCTTGCGATAAAAAAAGGGTAATATCTGTTGTTTGACAACTAAATGATGAAGGGATAAAATTTATTTTAAAGACATATAAAAAGGAGCTAAATAATGAGTAAAAAGACGATCAGAAATTTTGTATTGGGTTTACTTCTTCTATCACTTATTATTACCTTAATCTTCTGTGCTGCTAAAGACAGGGCTAACTCACTTCCAAATAAGAATGAAAAGATTACTACTGTTAAATCCTTAGGACAGGCATTTGTAGAGGTTGCCAAGAAGGTCCAGCCTTGTGTCGTTAATATATCAACAGAAAAAATAATAACAATAAGACCTTGGGAGCGATTTGGAGAAGAATTCTTCAAAGGGAGTCCCTTTGAAGAATTCTTCAGAGGTTTCGGTTTTGGGCCTCGAGAAAGATCAAAACCATATCAACATAAACAGAGAAGTGGTGGCTCAGGCGTAATTGTAGATAAAGAAGGCTATATATTGACGAATAATCATGTTGTTGAGGGTGCAGATAAGATTAAGGTAAAGCTTAATGATGGAAGGGAATTTTCAGCCACCATAAAAGGTCAGGATCCAAGAACAGATCTTGCAGTTATTCATATAAATGCTAAAGACCTTCCTGTTGCTGCACTTGGAGATTCAGATAAGATTGAAGTAGGAGAGTGGGCAATTGCAATAGGTAATCCATTTGGCCTTGAACATACTGTAACAGTAGGTGTTATAAGTGCTAAAGGGCGCTCCGGGTTAGGAACAGGGACATATGAGGACTTTATTCAAACAGATGCATCTATAAATCCAGGTAACAGTGGCGGGCCACTTGTAAATATTGATGGAGAGGTTATTGGAATTAATGCCATGATAATCCAGCCTGGAACTGGAATTGGTTTTGCTATACCTATCAATATGGCAAAGCAGATATTAAATGACCTGATTAAAACCGGAAAGGTGGTTAGACCCTGGCTTGGAATCAGTGTTCAGGATTTAACCCCTGAAATGATGGAATACTTCAAAGTTAAAGAGAAGGAAGGTGTTCTTATAGGTCAGGTATATCCCGGCACAGGTGCGGAGAAGGCGGGTCTAAATCCTGGAGATATTATAAAATCTGTTGATGATAAACCTGTGAAGAATGTTAATGAATTGATTAAAGAGATACAGAAAAGGAGAGTCGGGCAGAAAGTGAAATTGAATATAATAAGGGATGGAAAGCCAATGACAGTTGAGGTTACTACCTCTGAAATGCCTGAAAAGGCTGAGCTTCATAAAGAAAAAGGCTCTAAAGAAGGAGAAGAAAAATTAGGGGCAAAGGTTGAAGAACTTACTCCCCAACTAACGGCAAGATATAATATTTCAGGGGTTAAACGTGGAGTTGTAATTACAGATATTGAAGATGGAGGGTTGGCACAGGAGATAGGGCTTCAAGAAGGAGATGTTATACTTGAGATTAATCGGAAAAAGATAGAGACATTAAAGGATTTCAATAAGGCTATGAAAGATGCTAAGATTGAAAAAGGCATCCTTTTTCACCTTCACCGAAGAGGAAGTAGCTTCTATCTAACATTTAAAAAGTAGTTTTGAAGTTTAGCTAACTGCCTTTACATATCTCATCCTTAGATCAAAGAGGATATTATCAATTAATCTTTCCTCTTCAGGTGTTAAATTTCCCTTTGTTTTTTCTTTTAACATTCCAATAAGATCAATGGTCTGTTTTGCAAGTGGTAGATTTTTATCCCTTTTTTTGGTTACAGGGTCTTCAATTTCACCAAGTTGAATTAAGGCTGAAGTACTAAAAGAGAAGATAAGGTTTGAAAACGTAATCTCAGGAAGAGGTTCTTCTTTATGAGGGCTTTCCTTCTTTTCTTCAGCCTTTGGAGATTCTTCAACCTTTTTTTCTTCCTCTTCCTTTCTTGCACTAAATCTTTTATCCCTAATTATAAAACCCTTTTCATCTTTTTCCTCAGCCATAAAACCCTCCTAAAATCAAGAAATTATAAATTTCAAAAACAGATCTTATAAATCATTTCTAAAATATCCACATAAAAAGACCTCTGAAAAACTATTAAAAAATCTTTTTCAGATTCTCTTAAAAAGGCCTTGACTTTTGGACATCTATTTATTATATTATTTTTAGCACTCTTTAATAAAGAGTGCTAATTTATATCTATGGAGATTATATAATGTCGAACCTTCCTGTTGTCAAGAACCCATTAGAG
>JBBIOI010000020.1:0-35109 GCA_037443425.1 Deltaproteobacteria bacterium | reverse complement strand
ATTAAAGCGATGTAGTTTTTCATTTTGATGACATTATAGGATAAATATTGGATCTACATCAATATCCAAGTTTACACCCTTTCCTTTTAAAAGCGGTTTAAGTCTATCGGCCAATCCGAAAACAAATTTGTGTAAAGATTTGGGATCCTCTCCTTTTACAAGCATCTGCCATCGATATTTCCCCTTTATTTTAGCAAAAGGTGCCATGCTCGGGCCAAGAATCTCAATCCCTTTGGATAAATCATTCTTCAACAAATCTTCCCCAATCTTTTCCATCTCTTTGGCCGCGAGCATTGTCTTTTTCTCACTATTACCGGTAAGTCTAAAATTGATGAGTCGTGAAAACGGAGGATAATTGAGTGCACGTCTAAATTTAATCTCTTCATTATAGAAGCCTAAGAAGTCTTGTTCTTTTGCCTTTTTAATACTGTAATGTTCAGGGTTAAATGTCTGAATCAAGACCTCTCCTGAAAATACTCCCCTTCCTGCCCTTCCAGCAACCTGTGTAAGGATCTGAAAGGTTCTTTCTGCGGATCGAAAGTCAGGAAAATGAAGAGCCGTATCGGCAGATATCACACCTACGAATGTTACGTTTGGGAAATCATGTCCCTTAACAATCATCTGGGTTCCTATTAGTATATCTATCTTACCTGATTCCAATCTTTCTAAGATGCTGACATGGGAGTTCTTTCGTGAAGTTGTATCTCGATCCATTCTTCCAACACTACACCCTGGAAATATTCTTTTTATCTCCTCCTCCACACGTTCGGTTCCCATACCCATTGCACGGAGCCTGTGACCTTGGCATTGAGGACAGTCTCCAGGGGTTTGAATCCAGTAGTCACAATAATGACATTTTAGTCTTCGCTCCCTGAGATGATAAGTTAGTGTAACACTACAGTTTGGACACTTAAAAGTATATCCACAATCAGGGCATAGAATGAAATTAGCAAATCCTCTTCGATTAAGAAACAGAATGCTCTGCCTTTTCTGTTCCACATTCTCCTTTAACCCCAATTTTAATTTTTCTGAAATTATACCTGGTTCTTTTTTCATATCTACTATCTCTACATTGGGAAGGGGCCTTCCTTCTATCCTTTCAGGAAGATGAAGGAGCTTAAATCTACCTTTTAAGGCGTTATGATAAGATTCGAGTGAAGGGGTAGCTGAACCCAAAATTAGTGTTGCTTGTTGCTGTTTTGCCCTAACTATCGCCACATCTCTTGCATTATATTTCAATTTATCCTCCTGTTTATAAGAAGGGTCATGCTCTTCATCAACAACTATGATTCCAAGATTTTTAAACGGGGAAAATACAGCAGAACGAGGTCCGATTGCAATCTTTACTTCCCCCTTCCATATCTTTCGCCACTGATCATATCTTTCAGCCCTTGAAAGACCACTATGAAGAAGGGCAAAGATATCTCCAAAACGATCCCTAAATCTTGATATAAGTTGGGGGGTTAAAGAGATTTCAGGAACAAGTACAATTGCCTCCTTACGGGAATTTATCACCTCTTCAATAGCCCTCAAGTAGAGCTCCGTCTTTCCACTTCCTGTGACACCATAAATTAGAAAAGGTGAAAACCTCCTTGACCGTATCCCCTTTAAAATTTCTCCAAATGCTTGCTCTTGAAAGGGAGTAAGTTTGGGTCTGGGATAGGCTTTTAATTCAGGTCTAATCTTAATCTCTCGGGGAACCTCTTTTTCGTAAATCGATATATAACCTTTCTCTTTTAGAGACTGAATCGATCTTGAGGGTGATTTAAAAATCTTAGTTAGCTCAGAGTAAAATACCTCCCCCCTCTCTTTAATCCAATTTAAAATATCTTTCTGCTTTTTCGAACTCTCTCTTAAAGATCCTTCGTTTTCATATTTAATGACTTTTTCTATTCTTGGTTTAACCCCTTCCCCTTCTATACCAACCTCAAGATTGATTAATCCCTTTTTCTTAAGAGTAAAAATCTGTGATCTTGATATCTCGTTTTTAAAAATCTTTAATATCTTTTCAAGCGGGATCTTTTGGTAATTTTTTATTTCCTCTAAAACCCTCTTTCGAACAGGGTCTATATCCCCACTCATTATAGCTTCTTTGCCGTACTGGGTTAAACTTACAAACCATCTGCTTTTCAACTGGAGACCGGGTGGAATACCTGTCTTTATTACCTCTCCTAATGGATAGATGTAGTAATCAGAAATCCATTGATATAGACGTAACATCTGATGGTCTATAAGAGGTGCTTCATCCAGTATGGCTTCTATTTCTTTAAGCTCTCCTTCAAATTCCTTCGGGGATTGATCTATTAAACCTATCACAAATCCAGTTACTTTTCTACCACTAAAAGGGACCAAGACCCTCATACCTATTTGAATAGAATCCTTCATAGTTTCGGGAACAACATAATGAAATGTCTTTTCCAGGGGAAGGCAAACAGCAATGTTAGCTACTTGGGTCATTCTAAAATAACCCTCTTTATGAGGATAAAGACCTTGAAATGAATAGATCGACTTATTATTTATTCTTCCTTAGATATAGATTTTCCATTTCGTTATATGTACAATCTTCACAGAAATATTCTTCACCTTTTCTTGAATAAGAATCATATCCAAGGGAGATAATCTTTCCACATTCAGCGCATCTTGTTGGCAAGTAGGCAGGGGGATTTTCAAGCTTCTCAAAATTATATTCATTCGTACCATAATAGACATACATCTCTGTTTCGAAGGAGTTTCTGCACTCAAGGCAGTCCTTCCAGTGTCCTCCGTGACCTTCGCTATAGTGAAATCCACATAGGGTATAACGCCTATGGTTCCTGTAACAGCTATTTCTCGCAAAAGAGAATGGCACATATTTGTCTTCGTCATCACAGATCCACTGACCGCAGCATTCTGTTTTTGTGAGTTTCTTTGTACTGCCACACAATCCACATCGCGGTCCCTCTTTTACCTTACTCCTATTGTGTGCTTTTGATATCTGTTTCTTTTTCATCTTACCTCCTTATCGTTTTTTAAATAATAACAACTATCTTTGATAGCCAAACCTTTCTTCAAATATTGGGGCAATCAGATTGTCTACAGGTACGTAATCATCAGTAAGGATAACCGAGTAACGCTCAGAAAGATACTTCTGTAATTTTTCCTGTGGCATAACATGGGAGATCATATCACCTTTTGACTTTATAAAATTCTCAAAATCATTCATATTTAAAGGCCCTTTACTTGCCACAACAACATGTGTGCTTATACCAAGATTATCGTAGTCCGAACTAAGGGTTAAGAGATAAACATTTCCTTTTCCAAATACCTCTTCGAGTGTCCTTATATAAGAGGGCATAAAAGAGCCTTTTTTAAAACTATCTATTACATTTGCCAATAGCAAACCATCGGGTTTAAGGAGATCCTTTAATTGTTTTGCAAATTCTTTTGTTGTTAAGTGGTAAGGAATTGAGAGATCATTGAAGGCATCACCAAATATAAAATCATAACTCTCCTTATCTTTACAATTCATAACAAACCATCGTCCATCTTCATTGAATGACCGGATTCTGGAATCCTTTGAAATTCCAAGATAGGTCTTTGCAATCCTTGTAATCTCAGGATCGATCTCGATAACATCGATCTTAGAGTCTGGATATTTTGCCTCCATAAATCGTGGGAAGGTATATCCCCCACCCCCAAGGAAAAGGGCCTTAAATGAGGTCTTCTTACTTGCCTGCCATCTTACAATCTTTTCGTACATCCTTATATATTCATATTCAAGATAGAAAGGATCTTTCAGATCTGTATATGAGTGGACAAGGTGATCAAGGACCAATGATTCTAAGCGGTTTCCATTACTTCCCCTTACACTCTTTTTAAGTTTAATTGTGTAATAATCGCTCTCTTTAAATAAGTAGGTATCTTCGTCAAGCTGTGGTTTAAATGCATAGTTAAAGAAAGTTGAAAAGGACTGGGGTACTGAAGCTGGTGTTTCATCCTCATGATGATTTATTACCATGTATCCATGGATGACTGAAACAGGAATAAGGATTGAGAGGAAAAGAAGAAATAGAAAGAGGAAAAGATTCTTTTTACTGCTAAAAAATCCTCCAAAAATGGGTGCACATATAATTAAAATCGCTCCCATAGTAAAAAGTATATTTCTTGTTCCCATCCAGGATATAAGAAAGAAACCTGTGGCAAATGTGCCCAGGATAGAGCCAAGGGTTGAAAATGCATAGATCTTTCCAACAATATTCCCTGTCTTTTCTAAGTTTTTTAATGTTAGCTTCACAACTACAGGAGAAATTGTTCCCAACAAACAAGAAGGAATGAAAAAGATTATTGTGGTAATTATAAGTATCCTCATCATGAGGCTTGTTTCAAATTGTGCACCTCCAATAAGATTTGTAAGGGGGGAGATGGAAAAAGCCCCAAGGCCTGAAAGAAAGAGTAGCCAGCCAAGTGTTGAAGAAGAGGGATAACGATCAGCAATTAGACCTCCAAGGTATGCTCCAACGCTTATCCCGGCAAGGACAACACCAATAATGCTTGTCCATGTATAAAGTGAGACCCCTACAAATGGGGCCATTATCCTTCCTGCAACAAGTTCTATAACCAAGGTACAGAAACTTGCGATAAAAACTACAATATTTGCCTTAATGACCTCTATTTTCATTCATTGCTCTCCCCATTTAAAATTCAAATTCTTTGGTCTGTTATTCTAAAATTAATCAAAGAGTTGTTCAAGTGCAAAATTATTAATCGGAGTAATTAAATATTTAATTTATCATACTTACCTCCCTCCACGGAAAGAAATAAGCCCTTGCCCTACGCTTTAGATTCTTTTAATTTCTGATATATATGCTATTATAAAAATATATCTTCTTCAATCCTATTTCTTAAAAAAGGAAAGGAGGAAATGATAAAATGCCTATTTATGAATTTCGCTGTGAGGATTGTGGAAAGATATCAGAGTTTCTCATATTAAAAAAAGAGGAGTCTTTTATCCCTTATTGTAAAAGGTGTAAGGGGAATAAAATGACTAAGGTTATTTCAAAGGTAAGGGTTATTCGTTCTGAGGAAAGCCGAATTGAAAGCCTTGCCGATCCTTCAAAATGGGGCGATTTAGATGAAAATGATCCAAAAAGCATAGCTCGATGGATGAAGAAGATGGGTAAGGAAATGGGTGAAGATATGGAAGGTATAGATGAGGCTATAGAGGAAGAAATGAGTTCAAAATCGGAAGAAGAATCTGCTAGTGAAGATTAATTAAACATAGGGGCATGACAGATTTAATCATGCCCCATCAAATGATTAGAGTTTCCTTGGAGGTGCGAATACAACAGCAATCCTGAATGTTTCACCACCTAAGACCTTAAAACTATGGACAGTATTTTTTGGAACCCAGAGTGCACATCCTGGCTCCATAAGGAATTCATCATCTCCAACCTTTGCCTTTGCCCTTCCTGAAAGGCAGAAGAATGCATGATCTTCATTCGGGTGTATATCGTCCTCAGCGGTTCCTCCAGGTCTAATCTCTGTAATATGAAACTCATACTGTGCACCTTCACATGTCTTTGGACTGATCAAAGGAAACGAGTTTGTAAGGGTATGCTTTGGTGGATTTTCAACGAATGGTAGATTGTGATCAACTTTAAACATTTTGCCTTTTGCCATTTTAAATACCTCCTTTAATTAATTTTTGTTTGTGCGGTGTTTCAATATAGTGTTTCAACATATAAACAGTTACTTGAAATTAAAAAAGAAAACCTAAAACTTTTAACTATCACCTCCTTTTAAAATGTTTTATTCTTAAAATCAAGAAATATTTATAATGAATCTAAGCCTGTGTCAAGACCAGCATCTCTTAAAGAGTCCTTTAATTAACCCCTCCATACCCCCCTTAAAATATTAATGAATCAAGAATTTGACTTTATCCCTGATATTATGCTATTAAATTTTTAAAAAGAATCCGTGTTCAGGTGGTATTTGGCCTGAAAAGGGAACCTCGTGAGAATCGAGGACGGCCACGCCGCTGTAATCGGGGACGAAACCTGCCATAAACCACTATCTCTTAATAAAAGGGATGGGAAGGGGCAGGTAGTAGGTTGATCCGTAAGTCAGAAAACCTGCCTGAACGCGCTTCACATAAGGTCTTCGGTGGGAGACTGTGAAGTAGGGATTAATAACCCGGTCTTTCTCTGAAGGCCGGGTTTTTAATTTATTAAAACCAATAAGTTTATGAAAGAAGGAACGAAGGTAAGATTTTTTCTCTCAATTTCGTTAGGGATTCACCTCTTTCTATTTGTGATAGCTTATACATTATTTCCAGAATTTAAAATCGATTTTGTTAATGTTTACTATCCCCAAGATATTGATATTTTAATACTCCCTGCCATAGAGGTTTCTCCAAAGGAGAAAATAATTTTGAAGGAGGTTTTGAAGACAGAAAAATCTACGAGAAACCCAATACCCATTGAGAATGAAGAAATTAAAGAATCAGAACAAGACAAGCCAAAAGAGGATGAAGATAAAATTGAAAATGAATTAAAAGATAGACCTGAATCCCTCCAAAAGACCGAAACTTTAATTATGGAAGAAAAGAGGGAAGAAGCGATTAAGGCTAAGGAGATAAAGGAAGATAAAAAGGAAATTATTAAAGAAGATATTTTAACTTCTCATCGATCAGAAAAGGAAAGGGCAAAACCCCCTGAAATTGACCAAAAGATTCATGATGAAAAACCTTTTGTGAAGGAATCTGTGAAAATTGCTCTTAACGTTACGCAGGTACTAAAAGAAGATACACAAGCCAAAAAAGATGAATTACCTCAATTTGAACCTCCAAAATCTGAGGAAGTCTTAAAATTCTCTGATTCACCAAAGATAACTAACTCTAAAGGGAGTGAAAAGGAAATAAAAAGCAGTAATGCCAAAGATACTGATCAAGAATCATTGAAGCCAAAGGAATCATCAAAACCAGAGATTAATCCTCTATCAATAAAAAATAATGAAAATGATTTAAATAAATTTGAAAAAACAGAAGTACAAAAAACTTCAGAAAATATATCGTTTAATAATAAATCCACCGACAAAGCAAAATTAAATTCCAAAATAGACTCTGTATTAATACAACCCCGATATGTCAATAATCCAAAACCCCAATATCCTTCTGAGGCAAGGCGTAGAGGTTATGAAGGGGAGGTTTTACTAAGGGTGAAGGTTCTTGCAAATGGTCATGTTGGTCAGATCGAGTTAAAAAATTCATCCGGGCATAAAATCCTTGATCAATCTGCGATTGAAGCAGTTAAACAATGGAGATTTATTCCAGCCATGAGAGATGGAGAAGCGATCGACCTATGGGTAAATATACCAATTAAATTTCAATTAAAATGATTCTTATATCTGGTCCCTCTTTTCTATCAGAATTTCTTAAAAATAGGGAGAAAATTATTTTTCCCCTTAGCATAATAACCAATATCATAATCTTTTTTCTCTTGATATCCTGCTTTGAAACATCCTATGCCTCATCTTTAAAATTGGTGGATGAGGTTGGAAGGGAAGTAAATTTCAATTTCCCCCCAAAAAGAATAATTTCATTGGCACCAAATATTACAGAAATCCTCTATGGTCTTGGTCTTGATGAAGAGATCGTAGGGGTAACGATTCATTGTAATTTCCCACAAAAAGTCAAAGAGAAGCCTAAGGTAGGCAGTTACATCAATATTGACTTTGAAAGGGTTGTATCCCTAAAGCCCGAGCTTATCATAGCTACGGCTGCAGGTAACACAAAAGATATGGTTGAGCGTCTTGAGAAACTTGGCTTTCCCACCTATGTTATTTTTCCAAAAAAGATTCAGGATATCATGAAAAGTGTATTAAATATTGGCCATATTGTGAATCGCGAAAGAGAGGCTCATCTGATAGTGCAGACTATGCAAAATAGGTTAAAAAAGATACTCGAACTTACAAGAGGTCTTTCACGTCCAAAGGTTTTCTTGCAAATTGGAGAGGCTCCTTTGGTTACGGTTGGAAAAGGAAGTTTTGGAGATGATCTTATAAATCTTTCAGGTGGAGAAAATATTGCAGGAAACGAAAAACAGATGTATCCTCGATTAGGCATTGAGGAGATTTTAAAAAGGGCCCCTGAAGTAATCATAGTTAGCACGATGAATCCCCAGGGAGATTATCAGAAGGTTTTTTTGGAATGGTCAAGATGGAAAACGATCCCTGCAGTGAAAAATAAACGTATCCATCTCATGGACTCAGACCTGATAGATAGACCGTCGCCAAGAATCATTGACGGCCTTAAGATTATGGCAAAGATCCTTCATCCAGCAGTCTTTGGGAGATGAATTTTAAAATTCGGTTAGGTTTTTATGAGGATTGTTACTCTAAGGAAATTGATTTTCGTCTTAATTATTTTATTAATCTTATTGTCAGTTACCATGCTTATTTCAATGACATTGGGAAGCATAAGGGTTTCGGCTCATAAATCTATTCAAATCCTATTTCAATCAATAATTGGGGAAAAAGCAACAGCTGAGGAGACTGAAAGGCTAATCATTCTCTCTTTAAGATTACCAAGGATTATTATGGCAGGCCTCGTAGGTGCTGGACTGTCTGTTTCCGGGGCAACACTTCAGGCACTTCTGAGAAATCCTCTGGCCGATCCCTATATCCTTGGGGTTTCAAGTGGGTCTGCAGTGGGTGCAATTGTAGCGATCCTGTTAGGGTTGAGCACATCTTCTTTTGGCCTTCCATTGGCATCTTTTTTAGGTGCAATAATTACTATTTTCATTGTTTTCTATTTTGGTAAACAGGATGGTAAGATTCATCCAAATACATTATTACTTTCAGGAGTAATTATTGGCTCATTTCTTTCTTCAGTAATTATGTTTTTTATTTCAATCTCCCCAAAAGAGGAGCTTCATACCATCATTTTCTGGTTAATGGGAGACTTTAGCTTTTCAAATCTTAGAGCCATCTCTATTGTTCTCCCATATATTCTTTTAGGGATTACTGGAATTTTCTTTTTATCTCGACCTTTAAACCTTATCATCTCTGGTGAAGATACAGCAATACAGTTAGGTGTTGAGGTAGAAAGGGTTAAGATGCTTTCTTATTTACTCGCATCACTGATAACAGCTGCCTCTGTATCGGTTTGCGGTCTTATAGGATTTGTTGGGCTAATCATTCCACATTCAATCAGACTCCTACTGGGTGCTGATCATCGCTTGCTTATTCCTTCCTCTGCATTGCTTGGGGCATCTTTTCTCATTGCATCAGATACAATTGCAAGGACTATGTTTTCACCTACAGAATTACCAGTTGGTGTTATAACAGCAGCATTTGGCGGTCCCTTTTTTATTTATATCTTAAAAACGAGAAAGGTTGTAAGGACATTATGATAGAGGTGAAATCTATCTTTTTCAAGTATCAAAAAGACTGGGTGCTAAATAATATATCTTTTAATGTTAAGAAGGGAGATTTTTTAGGCATCATTGGGCCAAATGGGTCGGGTAAGACAACCCTTTTAAAGATATTGCATCGACTTATATCGCCTGAAAGAGGGGAAATCATTATTGAAGGTAAGCTTATTCAAAAAATGGATCGAATAGAGATTGCAAGGAAGATTGGAGTTGTTTCCCAGGAGACGCACCTTCTTTTCCCATTCAGGGTCATAGAAGTTGTATTGATGGGAAGAAATCCATATCTTGGGCATTTACTGTTTGAAACAAAAAAGGATTTAGAGATTGCAAGAAGGGCTATGGAATTAACAGAAATAGCTTCACTTTCTGATCGGTTTATGGATGAGCTCTCTGGAGGAGAACGTAAAAGGGTATTCATTGCCCGTGCCCTTGCACAAGAACCAGAGATCATCCTTCTTGATGAACCAACAGCAAATCTTGATATACACCATCAGATAGATTTCCTTAATCTGATACAGAATCTTAATAAAGAGAAAGGGCTCACCATTATCATGGCCTCTCATGATATAAATATTTCTGCGGAATTCTGTAATCGCCTTATTCTACTTCAAAATGGGAATATATTTAAGATAGGAACTCCCTCCGAGGTGATTACACAAGAAAATATAGAATGTGTTTATGGATGTAAGGTCTTTGTTGATAAAAACCCCTTTTCAGGAATGCCAAGAGTAAATCTAATTAATGAAAAGACTTCTTTCGTATGAGGTAATAAGATTTTAAAAAATTCTTTCAATAAAGATTATCCTGGGTATAAATAATCAACTGGTATATCAAAGACCTTTATTAAGTCATTGCGAAAACCCAAATTGTACGTGGCAACCCGATGAAGTCATTGCGAGCCCGAAGGGCGTGGCAATCTCATAGATTCCTCGCTTCGGTCGGAATGACAATTTTAAATATAACTTCAGCTTTGCCTCGCAATGACTGCTTGAAGGCTTTTTGCATTTGGAAAGATTTTATTAATCGGAGCAATAAATACGTTAAGGGACAAGTCCTTACCCTACAAATTTGTAACTTTTGATTTCTCGTAGGGCAAGCCCTTGTAGCTTGCCGAGCCCTTATCAAGGTGTCATTTATTTTATGCTCTCATTAATAAATAGTTTTTCATACTTCTCCCTAAAGAAAGCCCTGAAAAAGTCTTTGATAGACTGGGGAGGTAGGGTTCAAAACCCTTCGAATGCGGGCTTTCAATGTTTAAATTGCTAACAATCGCCCCCACCTCCCCATTTATGAAAGGATTTTTAAATAGTTTTTCAGAGGTCTCCTAAAATTTTCTTGACAAAAGGGAGATTTGGAGTAATAAATAAATTAAAGACCGATATAAAAAGGAGGTGAAAATTTATGGCATGCGGAGCAAAACATCCAAAGGCTAAAAAGAATACAAAAAAGGCAACAACAAAAAAGAAATAATTTATTGGAATTTAGATGAGTCATTTAATTTAAATACTGGCCTTTAATCATTTGAAATAAAGGGTCGGTAATTAAGATTGGGTATGGGATAGATGAGAAAAAAATTTATAATAACTTTTCTATTAATAAATTTTTCTCTGATATTTCCATACCTTTTTATTCAAATTTTGTATTCTAATTCATGTGATGAATTTGGAATCCAGATTTTTAACGAAAAAAAGATAGCCCCTCCCTTCACACTTAAAAATCTAAATGGAGCAAAAATCTATCTAAAAGATTATATTGGAAAACCAGTTATACTATTCTTTTGGGTTACATGGTGTCCTTCGTGCAAAGAGGATATGGTTCTACTTGAAAAATTTTCTTCAGTAGCAAAGGACCAATTAAATATCCTAATGCTTGCCATTGATGGCGAAAGGGAGAAAAAGGTAAGACAGATCATCAAGGAGAAAGGGATTACCCTTCCTGTGCTATTAATAATTGACGATAAAATCTTAGAGAATTATGGAATAAAAGGATGGGTACCACAGACTATTTTGATTGATAGAGAGGGTTTTTTGGTTGGTAAGATAATGGGGCAAAGGGATTGGAGCTCAAAAAAGCTCTGGGATTGCCTGCGTCAAATCCTTCATTTTGACTAAGAAGATTATTTCTCTAATTCCTTTATTTCTTCTTCTAACTCCTCATAAAAATCTTTTTTCAAAAATTTGAAACTTTTCACAAATGCCTCAAAATGCTCGAATGGTTCGTCACTGAATATTCCATTTAATGGTCGCCACTGTGTACAGACAAATGATATGATGCGATTCCCTCTCTTCACTAAATAAACCTTTGATCTTGTCTTCTCATTACGGTTTGGATTTTCTCCCTCAAACCAGAGGCCAATAGCATCAAGGCCATTTATTGTTAGATGTTCTTTTTTTGAGATTCTTAAATCGATCCCGCTATTAAATAAGAATCGAGGACAGTATTGTTCAACCCTTTTCTTTAGATCACGAGAAGAGCCATAAGGTTGTTCGTCATACATAAAGGTTGTCTGACTCGGGAAGTCTCCTTTTTCAAATCTTAAGAAACCCAATTCAAAATCTCCTCCTTCTAAATTCTTAAGAAGCATCCAGCCCTCTGGAGGAGCCTTAAATTCGTATTTATCCAAAAATAAGACTGTTCCCCTTTCAGTCGGTATTAAGGTTTTTGGTTTTTCAGGGGTTGTTACACAACCTGTAATTATAAATCCAATAAACATTAAAAATATGGTCTTTTTCAATAATTGAGTTTCCATTTTTATATCTACCTTTCTTAAAGATTATTTTTGTTTTCCCCTGAACTCTTTTTCAAGTTTCAAAAGAAATCTTAATATGTCTTTATTATCAGGCGATCCGTCTCTTATATATCGGATAATACCTCTCTTATCAATAATAACAGTTCTTCTACCAAACCATTTTGGAGAGCCATCAGGAAGAAAGGGTGGTTTATCCGAATACGCACCATATTCCTTACCCATCCATGGTAAAACATTTGAGAGTATGGGAAATTCTAAATCGAGGCTCTGGGCAAAGAACTTATTTGTAACTACATCGTCCATGCTTACACCCAAGACCCGGGCGTTTAGGCGTTCATAGAGATAGAGATCTCTATTATGCGCCTCCATCTCGCCCGTTCAGATAGGAGTAAAGGCTGCTGGAAAGAAAGTAATAATAAGATGATATCTACCATAGTAATCTTTATAGTAGTCTACTACTCTATCCTGGCTCGAGGGAAGCGTAAAACTTGGTGCTTCATCTCCAATTTTAATATCAGACCATGAGAGTGCGTAAAATATAAAAATAAAAAAAGTTATTGTCAGAGCTCTCAAAAAAATCTTCTTAATCATGTTTTCCCTCCAATTTCTTTTATAGATTTTTATAGATAAATTTTCTTTTAAAAAAAACAAAAAGTCAAGATGTCGAAAACATCTATAAAAACATTTCTTAAAATGTTTTCCAAGGTTGGAAATTAAAGTCTATGAGCAATTAAAAAAATTATGTTAAAATTTTATGAAAAATATGAAAATCGAATCACTTAGGAATAAAGGTTATTTAAACTTTTTTTGGGGTTTCTTAGTTCTTCTTGGATTATATCTTACCACTCTTTATCACTTTCTACTTTTCCACACTATTGCCGAACTTTTCAGCATTGTCATTGCCTTTGGAATCTTTATTATTGCATGGAATTCAAGAAAATTTATAGAAAATGGTTATCTTCTTTTTATTGGGATAGCCTATTTATTCATTGGAACAATAGACTTACTCCATACACTTGCTTATAAAGGGATGGGGGTATTTCAAGGATATGAAACAAACCTGCCTACTCGACTGTGGATTGGAGCAAGGTATATGGAAAGTTTATCCCTTTTTATGGCCCCATTATTTCTTAGAAAGAGATTGAATATAAATTACACAATCTTTTCATACAGTGTTTTTACCACTCTTCTTTTAATATCAATTTTTTACTGGGATATATTCCCTACCTGTTTTATTGAAGGCAAGGGATTGACCACTTTTAAAAAAGTGAGTGAATATATAATTTCTCTTATCCTAATTATTTCTATTGTTTTTCTTTACAAAAATCGAAAAGAATTTGATAGCCATGTCTTTAATTGGATTGCCTGCTCCATTGTTTTAACTATCGTCTCTGAACTCTTCTTTACCTTTTACATACATGCCTATGGTCTTTCAAATCTTATCGGCCACTATTTCAAAATACTTTCATTCTATTTCATATATAAAGCACTTATTGAAACAGGTATTTCTAAACCATTCAATTTCCTCTTTAGAAATTTAAAGTTAAGTGAAGAGAGATTGGAAGCCATGGTTAAAGAGAGGACAGAAGAACTCTCCATAGCATTAAGAGAGCTCGAGGAAAAATCGAATTTAACCAGTGCAAATAACGAAATTCTAAATCTCTTTGCAAGAAAGGCAAACAGAAAAGAGTTTCTTGATGGTGTTATTGAATTGATTCAAAGCTGGACCAACTGTCGATGTGTGGGAATCAGAGTGGTGGATAAAAACCAATTTATCCCTTATGAATCCTACAAAGGTTTCAGTCATGAGTTCTGGAGATCAGAAAGCTTTCTATGTTTAAAGAGTGATCAATGTATATGCACTAGAGTGGCAAAAGGAGATCTCAGGGCTTATGAAAAAACTACTTCAACTCCATTTGGATCATTTTTTAATAACAACATCACCAGATTCTGGGAAAATATCTCTAAGGAAGAAAGGGTAAAGTATAGAGGAATATGTATGGAAAATGGATTTGCTTCTATCGCGATTATCCCGATAAAATATCGGAATAAAATATTTGGAACGATACATATTGCTGATGAGCGAGAGGGATTAATTTCCTTAAAAAAGGTTGAATTCTTAGAGGCCATTTCCCCTCTTGTGGGTGAAACCATCGATAGATTTAACTTAGAAATGGAGCTTCATCGTAATTATGAAACACAGAAGGCCATAAATTCTTTGCTTCATTTATCACTTAAGGATATCCCTTTGGAAGAGTTTCTTGAAGGGACTATTAAAATAATAATCTCAAACCCATGGATTTCCCCAGGTGCAAAAGGCTGTATATTTCTTGTGGAGAAGGAATCAAAGGTTTTAAACATGAAAGCCCAATATGGATTGCCAGAATCTATAAAAAAAGGATGTCTAAAAGTTCCTTTTGGAGTTTGCCTTTGTGGAAGGGCTGCATTGGATAGAATAGTTCGTTTTACCTATTTTCAAGATGACAAACACGACTTTAACTATGAGGATATTTCTCCGCACTCACATTATCATGTCCCTATATTATCTGGAGACAGGATCCTCGGGATGATCACTCTATATCTGAGTGAGGAAGAACGTCCTGGTCAGGAAAAGGAGGCATTCTTGAATGCAGTAGCCAACACCCTTGCCATGATTATTTTAAGAAAAGAATGGGAAGATGCATTGCGTGAATCGGAGGGACGTCTTCGTATGCTTTCTTCACAGCTACTTATGGTTCAGGAGAAAGAAAGGAGGGAGATAGCACGAGACCTTCACGATGGAATTGGCCAGATGCTTACAGCTATAAAATTCAAAATAGAGGATATACTTAATCCAAGAAATCGAAAAGAGATAAAATCAAAAGAAGCAGATCTTCAATCCTTAATCCCGATGATTCGCGAAAGTATTGAAGAGGTTCGAAGGATTCAAATGAATCTTAGGCCATCAATTCTTGATGATATTGGTATCATTGCCACTTTAAAATGGTTTTCTCGTGAATTTGCAGAGGTCTATAAGGATATCGAGATTTCAGTAGATTTTGAAATTGAGGAAGAGGTCATCCCGTCATTCCTTAAAATAGTAATCTATCGGATTATTCAAGAGGCCTATAATAATGTAGCCAAACATAGTGGGGCTGATTTAATTCGTGTCTCATTAAAAAAGGTAGGTCAAAAGATTGACCTCGAAATAGAAGACAATGGCAGGGGATTTGATATCCAAAATGTGTTTTCAGACAAAAATCCTCTAAAAGGGTTTGGTCTAAATAGTATGCGTGAGAGGACGGAACTTTCAGGCGGTACTTTTATCATTGAATCAATCATAGGAAAAGGCACCCTGATTAAGGCGAGCTGGTCCGTTTAAATCTAAAAAGAAGCCAGAGGGTCTTTATTCTTTCGAGATAAGATATTTTTCGATAGCAAAGGTTGTTAAGGTTAGCCTTTCTCCAATCTTCAGCCTCACCAATTACCCCGTGAAGGAGAAGTTGAAAGATAATTTTCGGATGAAAAATAAAATACAGGATTTTTAGGGGAAAAATACAAAGATTACCTTATTCCGTTTTCTCGAGATGGGATAATAGAATTATTTTAAGATAAATCTCCTTAATTCTAATTTATTATTGAGTCTTTATCGAAGTGATGAATTATGGAGTCTCTGGAAGATAAAGAGAGATGGCAGAGCAATTTTACTAAAAAGATATAGAAGTTGAAAGGAAATTTTAATTTAAATAAAGGAAAGGAGGCTATTGAAATGTATTTTATTACAGTTTCAGAAATGCTCGGGGCAAATGGCGAAAGGATCTCAAGAAAGGTAGCCAGTGAGCTAAAATATAACTTTTTAGGTGAGGAAGAATTGTTACAGGCTGCATCAGATATGGGTTATCTTAATGACATTAAGAAATTGGATGAGAAATCTCCGGCTCTATTTGACAGGCTCTTCAGTGATAAGCCGAAAATCTATCTTGATAGGCTTCAATCCATTATTTATGAAGTGGCAAAAAAAGGAAACACAGTATTTTTTGGGAGGGGTGCCCAGTTTTTACTGAGATCATTTGATTGTGCATTTCATGTATTTATAACAGGTTCTATGGAGAAGAGGGTGCAGAGGTTGATAGAGGAGAGACCGATTCGAAGGGATTTTGCAGAAAAGATTATTGCTCAATCGGATCATGATAGAAGAAGTTTTATTAGATATGCCTATGATGAGGATTGGCTTAACTTTAGACTCTATGATTTGATTATAAATACAGATAAATTAAGTGTAGAGTCAGCTGCAAAAATGATTATTGAAGGGGCTAAATCAGATGAAATTAGGTCCTGTGGAATTGATTCTGTTAGACGTCTTGAGAACCTTTCGATTCATCGACAGGTAGAGTCCAAACTTTTTGAGGAAGGTTTAATGAAATACCATATCTTTTTTGAAGTAGAAGGAGATAGGGAATTAAGGATTTATGGTATTGTGGATTCACAGGATGAGAAGGATAGTATTGAGAGGGTATTAAATAAAATAAAGGGGATAAAAAGTATAAGAAATGACTTAGTTGTTTATAAAAGATCATTGAGTGGAGTTTAACAAGGAGGTAGACCATGCATACAATGACAAATGATAATTTAAAGATGGCTTTTGCAGGAGAAAGTCAGGCTCACATGAGATACACTATATTTGCAGATAAGGCAGAAGAGGAAGGATTTAAGAATATAGCAAGACTTTTCAGGGCAATTGCCTTTGCCGAAAGGGTCCATGCAACCAATCATCTTAATACCCTAAATGGCATCAATCTTACAGTGGATAATCTTAACGTAGCCATAGAGGGCGAGCGATTCGAGGTAAACGAGATGTATCCTGCCTATAAGGCGGTTGCAGAACTTCAGGATGAAAAAAGGGCAATAAACTCTATGCATTATGCCCTTGAGGCAGAAAAGATTCATGAGGCATTGTACTCAGAAGCGAAAGAGGCATCCAAAGCAGGAAAAGATTTAGAGATTGGTGATATCTACATTTGTCCGGTTTGTGGCCATACAGTAGTGGGAAAGGCACCCGAAAGATGCCCTATTTGTGGTGTCCTGGGTGATAGATTCAGAAAGTTCTAATTTTTAATCATGATTGTGGAAAAGAAGATATGTGAAAATTCTGGCCATGGAAGATTTTTTATGAATTTGAAAGAACTTTCGGACATTCCCAAATTCCCTTATTTCCGAGGGCTGGTCTTGGATGATAAACCTTTATTTGATAAACTTTTTTCTATATATCCACCTATGATATCAGAATTTACTTTCACCAATCTGTTTATCTGGAGAGATTTTTATAAGATTAAAATATCTTTGATTGATAATTTTTTGTGTATTCTCTCCGATAGGGAAAAGGATCCCTTCTTTTTTCCTCCAATAGGGGAAGGAGATTTAAAAAAATGCATCCAAGACCTTTTTGAATATTTAAAAGGGAGAAATACCTTAGCCAGTATACAGCGCGCCGATGAAAGAGTGGTTTCAAAAGTTGAATTCAATGGGTCAGGGATTAATGTTACACCCGAAAGGGATCAGTTTGATTATGTTTATCTTGTGGATGATTTAATAAAATTAAATGGAAGAAGATATCATAGGAAGAGAAATCATATTGTAAGATTTAAAGAAAATTTTAATTTTCAATACACTTCTATGACCACTGATTTAATTGAAGAGTGTCTTTCCCTACAGACACATTGGTGTAATTTGAAACATTGTGAATTGGATCAAGGTTTGATGAATGAATCTTTAGCTATAAAGGAAGCCCTTTTGAATTATGAAAAATTATCTATTAGAGGAGGAGTAATTTTGATTGATGGAGAAGTTGAGGCCTTTAGTTTAGGAGAGCCTTTAAATCCTGATACGGTAGTTATTCATATCGAGAAGGCAAATCCCCTATTTGAGGGCATTTATAGTGTAATAAACCACGCATTCCTTGAACATGAGTGGAACAAGTATAAGTTTGTTAATAGAGAACAGGATATGGGGATCGAGGGATTAAGAAAGGCAAAGGAGTCTTATTTCCCCGATCATATGGTAAAGAAATATAAAATTTGCTTAATTTTTAATTAAATTAGTTATATCTTGGAAATAATGTCCAAAAATTATATTATTTATACTATCTTTTCTTTTTCATTGGTTTTTCACAGCAGATGATATCACATGTTTCAACACATCCACAAACTTCATCTACCGTGACCACAAGGCCACAAACGCTACACTGATAAGATTCTCCCTTTTTAATACCTTTTTTAGATGTCTTTTTTGCCTTTTTCTCTACCATAAGATTTCTCCTTTCTATACATCTCCTTTTTATTTAAAATCAGCCTTATAATAGGCTATATGGAAAAGCCTTCTTAGCCCATTCACTTGAAGGATATTTGGCCTGTAGTTGTTCGTAGGCTTCCTTTAAATGTTTCGGGTTGTGTGAACTCTTATAGCCACATACCCCTTTGAGAAAAATTGTTTCTGGAACCACACTACTTGCTGGGAATTGGGTTATGATTTTTTCTATTAGCTCAAGGGCCTTATTAAACTCTCCATGATCAAAATAGCTCTTTGCAATCCCTAAGAGGAGAAAGGGTATTATCTCTTCAGGAGGAAGAAACCCAACTATTCGTTCATGTTCTTTCCCTTCGGAATCGATGATTATAAGGGTAGGGGTCCATTTAAGATTAAACTGGTTAGCAAGAGGTTGTGAATCAAAAGGGATCCTCAAAGGGATTAAATTATTTTCTATAAATTCTATCACCTTCTCGTCTGGATACGTGACTGCATCCATCTGTTTACAACCAATTCAACCTGGATTGAAAAAATCGAGGAAAATAAATTTACCCTCTTTCCTTGCACGCTCCAAGGCTTTTTGCATATCTGTTTCCCAATTAATAGGCCTTGTCATAAATATCCTCCTCGTAAAATATTGTATTTGTGTAACTACTCTAATTAATAAAATATATCAAATTCCTAAAAAATGGAATAAGAAAAAAACTGTATTTCAAAATATTAAACACTGTATTTTTATTGATTTTCTTACCTCTCCAAAAAAAGACTTGACAATTTTAAATGCAATAATATATATTTAATTTTAAGTTTGATTTCAAATTTAAAATCAAAAAAGGAGGTGAAGAATGATGAGGAGATGGATAGGCATCTTATTAATGCTGGTTATTTTGGGGGCTTTTTCCATTGGGTGTGCAGGGGTTTCGAAGGATACAAAGATTAAGTGTCCGAAATGTGGCACTGTTTTCACCGTTGAAGAAGGTTTGAGTGAAATTCAGAAAAAAGGATGGTAACCCAATAAACTCTCTGGATGAATTTAAAGGGGAAGGATTGAAACTTCCCCTTTTTTATTTTGGAAGCTGTACAAGATTATTTTCTTTTCCAAGTACTGCTGAGAAAATAGAACCTCCAAGGTATCGCGGGATTAGTTGAGATAGTTCCTCAATAATCTCATTTGCTCGCTCTTTTCCTACCTCCCCTAATACATCAATTGGGATAAAGATATTCTTTGTTCTTTCTGTTGTTTTATCCTTTTCACACTGCCTCCAAACCCAATTTCGTGTCAATACCTCTTTGCCGTCACAATAAATCAATTCCCCTTTTGGTACTGTAATAGTCTCACCACCGCCCATTGGAGTAAAAGTTTCCCAACCCTCAGCAAATTTAAGATATATATTACCTTCAAGCGTATCTATATCATGACCACCCATTGGAACAAGATACCTTAAAGAAATGGAATTATAAAGATCAACGAGAGGATTTATGCTTGGAATAGTATCGCCCTTTAAGATCCTTCTCACCATGGCCTCTATGGAACTTTGATACTTACTTCCAGAGATTCCAATCTTAGAAAAAGCAGATCTCCATGGTTTTATTCTCGGGTGTTCTTGTGGTTTATCAGATAAAAAATTCTTTTTTAAATCTTGCATAGCATTGGAAAGAAGAACTTTAATCTCCTCTGATGGTTTCGTATTATCCACGTTTATAGCTACAACTACACCTATTGTGAGATCGGGTAAAATATCAAATAACTCTTTCTGTATAGAAAAAAACATAACTCCTCCCTTTTATTTTCTAACATATCATGAGGGTTTTTTCATCATATGTAATGAATTCCACTCTAATAAGTCAATCTCTATCTTCAAAGCAGGCTTTTGGAATAGAGGAAAAATTTAAGGCTTCATAATATCTTTCAACTTTTATGGATATCTCTTCTATCTTTTTATAAAGTTCCTCTGGAATGATAAGGGCTGTTTTTGCTACTTCATCCTCAAATAAATTGTGTTTTAAATAAGGAGGGTAGTTATCTCCAAACCAGATCTCTGCCTCCCATGATTTTTGATTAAAGGATTCTTTTTCAAATCTTGAATCTAAAAGTTTGAGTTCTTTCCCCTTTTCTATAAATGTAATGATCCCATGATTCGAGTAATCTCGTGTTGAAAGATTTGCATACATACATATAAATTCTCCACCAAATGCCACAGAACGAATTGAAAAAGTAAAACCTTCAACCTTTGATTCGATATACTCTTGAAGTAAATAGAAACGGCCGTTTATTTTTAAGGATTCTATATCAGAAATAATTTTAAAATCCCTTCCACCTCTTCCAAGACGTCGTTTAAGAACCAGTTTCTCAAATTTATTAAGAAAAGATTTTGCATCTGAAGGTCTACCTACATCGAAGATGATTGTTTGTGGCATTGTAGTCAGGGATTTAAGCAATTGGTATTGGATCCATTTATCTTCAAGTCTTAAAGCAGGATGGAATTTTTCCGGCATAGGACCTTGATTATCAATCCAGATCTTAAAGGCTTTAAGACTCTCTATAAAAGGAAGGCTATGAAGATAGTCCTTGAATTTTTTACCGTAGACTTTAACAGAGATATCCTCAATCTTCGAAAAGATATTCGAACTTTTCCTCAAATAGACTCTATGGCAAAGGTCATATTCTTGGGCTCCTCCTGGAAGACCTACATTTACTTCTATCAGGTATGGTTTAATCTTTGGATCAACAATAAAATCAATTCCAAGATACATAGAAAAAAATATCCCCTTCATAAAAGAAGGGGGTGAGATTTAGATCAATTTGCATTCGGGTTTATCTTAACAGATTTTAGAATCTGTTTAATTCGTTTCATTCCTCTATCTTGTTGGTTTAAGGGGCCTCTTCCTTCATGGAAAGAGGCCCGGAATCGACTTCAACAGGACGCTTTGCATTTGCATGTTGTTGAAAACTTCTTTTCGACCTTTTTAATACTCATTATACTCACCTCCTTTCAACACCCCCCGTGCATAGCACTGGTAGAGATCGGGTTGATAAATATTACCGAAATATTTAGCTCGGAAACGACATCCTCCATGGCAATCCTCAACATAAGGGCAATCACAATTTAAATCCTTAATCGATATTCTTGGTATCCTTTCCCAGCATTTTCTCAGCCCTTCGTCAATTTCCCCTACGGGTTCATCACTAAAAAGACTACATTTACATATTCTACCATTAATAATTATAGCACAAAGATGTGCACCACAGATAGTATTTTTTTCTGAAAGGTGAAGACCGCCTCCAAATCCATATTGAAGATACTTCCCTGCCTGAGAGGGTTTGATCCATAGGTCTTGATTATCTTTAAACCTTCCCGCAATTGATGGGACATCCACATTCCATTCTTTGATTTCTTTTAACTTTATAAGGTTGGCAAGCTCATCAAATTCATTTAAATTCCCACGATGAATCATAGTTGCGATAGAAACCCTGATATTAGCTTCCTTAAGGAAATCAATTGCCTGAACGACTTTATCAAAGGTCCCCTTCCCCCTCAACATTTCATGTCCATATCTCATTCCATCAAGACTTAATTGGACTTCATGGACCTTTAATCTTTTGGCAACCTCTTTGGTGATCAGGGTTCCATTTGAAAGAAGGATGGATCGAAACTCATAATGCCTTAATATCTCATTTATTTCCCAAAAACTTGGGTGAAGGATTGGTTCTCCTCCTGAGATCAAAAGCCTTAGCCCTTGAATCTCTTCAAATTCCTCAAATACCTTTTTAATCTTCTCAAAAGAGAGGTCTTGATGATGAGGTTCTCCAACATAACAATGACGACATCTTAGGTTACATCGATCTGTTATCTGAAGCTCTAAATATCGAAGCGAAGGTTTTGGTGAGGGATAGACTTTAAGATCTCTGATCATAGGAGAATCAGATAATTTAATCAGATTTTCTGAAAGACAGTATTGAATAAATGCCTCATCTTCCATTCTTATTTCAGGAGGTTCACCACGGGAGCATCTGATTAAGAATTCAAAGGCATCACGACTCAATTCATAGAGTTCGTCATTTTCAATGTCATAAAGATATGGTTCTTCGAGTTCTTTTAAGGTGCAATTTGGAGAGATCGTGATATATTTATTTAGTGATGGCATCTTTTATCTCCTTGGGTGTTATTAAATCCTTTTCAAGTAGTGTTTTAAGGATTTTATAAGCACCACATTCAAGGTCTTTTTCAGATTCTTTATAAAACTCACAATTTTTACAGATAAGCTCGATTAGTTGGTCTTTATCCAAAATCATTTTTTATCCCTTCTATCTTTTTAGTATCTCGGTAACTTCAAATTGTTGAAAGAGCCAATTACCATCAACTTTTTTAAGGATGCAGAATAGTTGCCTTACTTCATCAACCTCTTCACCTACTTTTGACCTCCCCATTAATCTTCCTCTGACATGAACATGGGCTGTAGAATTCTCAGGGAATTCGATTTTAAAATCATCAAAATTAAGAAATAGATGAGAGAAATATGATCTTCCTCTTAAGGCATATCCTTCGATCTCATCACTGCTTAAACTACCCGAAAGGGAATATAATGGGTCTTCTTCTATCTTAAAGATACATGGGTTTAAAAACAGTCGAGAAATATTTTTGATTCGATTCATGGATGAAAATAAATCCTCATCAGCCTTTTTTTCTACATATTTACAGAGAAGTTTAAAACAGTTTTTAATCTTTTTATTCTCATCCTTGGAAAGATGTTTAAATAAAATGATCCCCAGGATAAAAACTAAACAGATAATGGTGAGATAACGAAATTTTACCATATCGGTGAACCAATAATCCTATCAATCTTTGTCTGTCCGAATATATGGTTCTCTATAGGCATCTCCCTATTGTCTCCTACCACATAAATATAACCACTTTGGACGCGCCGTGGCGAAAGATCCCAGTTTGATCGATATTTAACATAAGGTTCTTCAATGGCTTTCCCGTTAACAAAAAGTATACCTTTCCTAAATTCTATCTCCTCTCCTTCTAAGGCAACAATCCTCTTTAAAAGCCATCGCCTGTCTGTGAGTTTAATAGCTACAACATCGAATCTTTTGGGCCTGGAAAATAGGTATCGAGGCTTTAGACAGAAGTTGATACTGCCATCGTGGTAAGTTGGTTCCATACTTGAGCCTCGAATAATAAATGGGGTAAGGATATGGCCAAAAAATATATAAGAAAAAATTGTTATAATAGATAAACGGATGAGAAATTTTTTATTTATAGTTGGAAATAAAAATTGGTGTAACCCTTGTGCCACAAAAATGTACCATTTCATCAATTTTTTCTCTAAGATAAATATAATCGAGAAAAATATTTTTAGCCATAAATTGGTGAGTTATACGAATCGGATCTAACTTTTTTTCTATAATAGAAAATGGTATGATTCAATAAAGAATAAACAATCAAGGATATCAATATGAAGATGATAGAAGAGTTTAAGAAGATCTACCCCAAGAAATTTTTATCGGAAGAACAAGTCTTTAAACATATTCATAGAGGAGATAGAATCTTTATTGGTACCGGATGTGGTGAACCTCAGTATCTTGTAAATGCCTTAGTAAGATATGTGCAATCTTACCCAACGGCATTTTTTGATACCGAGGTGCTACATGTTTGGACCCTTGGGATTGCCCCCTATACAGATGAGAAACTAAAAAATTATTTCCGACAGAACACCTTTTTTATTGCTAAAAATACAAGACAGGCTGTCAACAAAGGACTGGCTGACTATACCCCAATTTTTCTTTCACATGTCCCTGAGCTTTTCTACAAGGGGCTTATTCCAATAGATGTTGCTCTAATCGAGACATCACCACCTGATGATCATGGCTATATGAGCTTGGGGGTGAGTGTAGATATAGTGAAGGCAGCTACCGAGGTGGCTAAGATTGTCATTTCACAGGTTAATTCTTATATGCCAAGGGTTCATGGAGATGGTTTTATTCATATTAAGGATGTTGATTTTATAATTCCTTTCGATGAACCAATCCTTGAATTTATTTCTGAAGCGGATACAGAGATTGCTCAAAAGATCGGAAGGTATGTATCGCGTTTAGTTAAAGATGGAGATACCATCCAAGTAGGCTATGGAAGCATCCCAAATGCCATCCTCTCCAATCTCGGCAATAAGAATAATCTCGGGGTTCATTCGGAACTATTAACAGATGGCATTGTAAATTTGATGAAAGAGGGTGTGATTGATAATACTCGTAAGAGTATTAATCGTGGTAAGACAATAGCCTCATTCTGTATGGGAAAGAGGGAGACTTATGACTACATCCATGATAATCCTGCAATTGAATTTAAGACAATCGACTATACAAACAATCCACTCATTATTTCCCAGCATGAGAATATGACAGCCATTAATTCAGCACTTGAGATAGACCTTACAGGTCAGGCTACTGCAGAATCGATAGGAAAATTTTTTTACAGTGGAGTTGGAGGACATGCCGATTTTATGAGAGGTGCTGTATTGGCACGAAATGGAAAGACTATCCTTGCCCTACCATCAACCGCAGAAAACGGAAAGATCTCAAGAATAGTTCCATTTTTAAGGGAGGGAGTAGGTGTAACGATTCATCGAGGAGATATACATTATGTAGTAACTGAATTTGGGATCGCACATTTAAAAGGAAAAAATATAAGGGAACGTGCCATGGAACTGATCTCAATTGCCCATCCAGATTTTAGACCTTGGTTAATTGAGGAAGCGAAGAAACTAAATCTAATATATCAAGATCAAGCCTTTGTCCCTGGTAAAAAGGGAGAATACCCGGAACACCTTGAAACCCATAGAATGACCAAATCAGGCATAGAGATTCTTCTAAGACCTGTGAAAATAAAAGATGAGCCCTTATTGAAGGAATTTTTCTATTCCCTTTCGGATAATAGCCTGTATAGGAGATTTATCTCTCTGAGAAAGGATATGCCTCACGAACGTCTTCAGGAATTTGTTGTGGTTGATTATACAAAGCAGATGGTTATTCTTGCAACGATCACAAAAGGTGAGAAGGAAGAAGTAGTTGGTATTGGACAGTATTTTATTGATGAGGCAACCTTTACAGCTGAGGTTGGTTTTGCTGTAAAGGATGAGTATCAGAATAAAGGTATCGGGACAGAGCTCCTGTCCTATATAACATACCTTGCAAAGAGGCAGGGACTTTTAGGATTCTATGCAGAAGTACTCTTTGATAATAGACCAATGTTACATCTATTTGAAAAGATGGGGTTTAATATCGAAAAGAGAAGAGAAGATGGGATCTATGAGTTAAGGATTACATTTCTTTAATATTAATAAATCTGGTCTGGAAATGTATTGACATGAAATTCCTTTCCCAATGTTTTATACATCAGTGGGCTTTCCCATTCATCACCAAACGCATCACGATATACTCCATCATAAATTGCCCAGCTTCTTCCCCTGACGGTCTTCTCCATTCCTTTACGTCTGAAGGGATTGGAATTATCCATTCTTTGTGCAAGCAATCCACCTGGTTGAAATTCTTGATTTATTTTTTCCATCATCACTCTGCCTCTGAAGTATTGAAATCCATGTCTCTCCCATAGGATTGCATTGTGATAATAAAGTGCACCAATTGTTACGGTGTGAATCCCTATTATTTCCATGAATCTATCCAGACATTTAGAAAATTCTCCACTGAGCCTTAATCCCCTTCTTACCATCCCTGGTGCAAGGCCCGCCTCCATTGCCCTCACTTCTTCGGGTATATTTCGAGATCGAGTTCCAAAAAGGGTGTCTCTACCTTCCTCATCAATATCTATGTTGAATCTTTCAGAGAAAGGGTCGTTTATGATTATGAAATCGAGATGAAGGCTTTGCATAAATGTTTCAAGTGATACTTGGCAGGAGAAGATACAGTCTTTATCTGAAGGTCTATATCTCACTTCGATACAGCCAAAATTCTCATCAGGTGGGAATATCCCTGTTACAACCCTTTCCCCATATATATTTAAAAGTGTCTTTGGATCAATGTTAAATCTTTCAAAAATAGAAGGGGGAACGAGCTGAAGATAGATTCTATTTCTCTCCTCCCTTGGAAGCCTGTTTAGCTTCGCTATGGAAAAGTCCATTTATTTTTTCTCTAAAAAATTGAGCCCCTCGAAATGAAGGAGGGGCCCAAATAGATTTAGAGCCTTTCTCCAGCAAGTTGGATCACTACGCTTGGATCCATTAGCGTAGATGTGTCGCCCAATTCTTCGATACGTCCTTCAGCGATTTTACGTAGTATCCTTCTCATGATCTTACCACTACGGGTCTTGGGAAGTGCATCTGCAAATTGAAGTTTATCCGGAGTGGCAATAGGACCTATAACCTTTCTTACATGAGCAATCAATTCTTTTCTTAATTCTTCTGAACCTTTGATACCACTCTTAAGTGTCACAAAGGCATAAATTCCTTGTCCCTTTACTTCATGAGGGAAGCCAATAACTGCTGCCTCAGCAACTGAAGGGTGAGAAACAAGGGCACTCTCAACCTCTGCTGTTCCAATACGGTGGCCAGAGACATTGATAACATCATCAATCCTTCCGAGTAACCAGTAATAACCATCCTTATCCTTTTTTGCTCCATCTCCTGTAAAATAGTAGCCTGGAAAGATTGAAAAGTATGTCTCTTTGAATCTTTTTCTATCAGGATCATTCCAGAAGCCTCTTAACATTCCAGGCCAGGGCCGTGCAATAACGAGTGAGCCTCCTTCGTCCACATCACATTCGGTTGCGTCTTCTCTTAAGATTTTAGGAACAACTCCAGGGAAGGGAAAGGTTGCTGACCCAGGTTTAAGTGGAGTGATAGGAAATGGACTTATCAAGAACCCCCCTGTCTCGGTCTGCCACCATGTATCCATAATTGGGCATCTTTCTTGACCCACATTTTTGTAATACCATCTCCATGCTTCGGGATTGATGGGTTCGCCCACAGAGCCGAGGATTCTAAGACTTGATATTCCTCTTCGCTTTACCCATTCCTCTCCCTCTTTCATAAGTGCACGGATAGCGGTTGGTGCAGTATAGAAGATCGTAACTTTATATCTTTCAACAATCTCCCAGAACCGATCGGGCTTTGGATAAGTTGGAATACCCTCAAACATTAGCGTTGTTGCACCTAAAGAGAGGGGTCCATATACAACATAGCTATGACCTGTTACCCATCCAATATCTGCTGTGCAGAAGAATACATCTTCATCTTTTATATCAAAAACCCATTTAAGTGTCTGATAGACAAATAGAAGATATCCGCCTGTAGTATGTATGACCCCTTTGGGTTTTCCTGTACTTCCACTCGTGTAGAGAATGAATAGGATATCCTCAGCATCCATGATTGCAGGTTCACAGTGAAGACGAATATCTTCTTTTGACATCTCTTCGTGCCACCAAACATCCCTATCTTTATTAAAAGGAACATCAATCCCAAGTCTCTTTACTACAATCACCTTTTCCACCTCAGGACACTCTTTTAAAGCATCATCAGCGTTTATTTTATTCTGAACAATTCTTCCACCCCTATAGTAGCCATCTGCTGTTATGAGAATCTTTGCTCCACAATCATTTATCCTGTCACGAAGGGCCTCAGAACTGAATCCCCCAAAAACGACACTATGGATTGCTCCAATGCGTGCGCATGCAAGCATTGCAATCGGAAGTTCTGGTATCATAGGGAGATAGATGGAAACCCTATCGCCTTTCTTAACACCAAACTTCTTTAAAACATTAGCAAATTTATTCACATGGTAATGTAGTTGCTGATAGGTAAAAAATCGATTCTCCTCAAGAGGTTCTCCCTGCCAGATCAATGCTACCTTATTGCTTCTCCAGCTATTTAAATGTCTATCAAGACAATTATAGCTTGCATTCAATTTTCCACCAATAAACCATTTTACTTCAGGCTTATTAAAGTCATACTCCAGCACTTTATCCCATTTCTTAAACCAATCCAATTGGCCTGCCAATTCTCCCCAGAAGGATTCTGGGTCTTCAATAGATTTTTTGTAAAGATTATGATACTCATCCATACTTTTAATATATGCCTTAATCTTTATCGATTCTGGAGGCATAATTATTTGTTCCCCAATTTGTGATTCCATTTTTAAAAACCTCCTTTTAAAAATTTATGCGTTAACGTTAACATTTTTAAAAAAATTTTCAAGTCCTTTTTTTATTGAGACTTTTTCTTACAGCTCGTCCCTTTCATCTGAATATTTGGGGTCTTTAGTCACTATGAAAATCCGTTTAAAAATATGTTAATAAATATTTAAAGGTGTTTCAAATGGTTGATCCCATAATTCGTGTGATTGATTTATGGAAGAGATATGATGGAGATGGCTCAGAGACAATCGCCCTTCGTGGAACAAACATGGAGATTGGAAGAGGTGAGATTGTTGCCCTTTTTGGAAAGAGTGGATCTGGAAAGACAACCCTTTTCAATTTAATCGCAGGTCTTGATAAACCTACTAAAGGTAGAATCGAAATAGAAGGTCAAGATATAGAGCTTCTCGGAGATAAGGGAAGAACAATTTTGAGGCGTAGAAAGATTGGTTTTATTTTTCAGTTTTTTAATCTCCTTCCAACGCTTACAGCATTTGAAAATGTTTATCTTTCTCTTGAACTTATAAATAGATTCGAACCTCATTCTGCCCTGTTAGCATTAAAGGAAGTTGGCTTAGAGGGAAAAGAAAATAGGTTTCCTCATGAATTATCAGGAGGAGAACAACAGCGTGTTGCAATAGCAAGGGCAATTGTAAAGAGGCCATCTATTATACTTGCTGATGAACCCACAGGGAATCTCGATACTAACACAGGAAATCAGATTCTCGAGCTTTTGACAAATAGATGTATTGAATTTGGAACAACATTGATTATGGCTACCCATTCTCAAATTACCTGCCGATATGCTAATAGGATTCTCCGTATGATTGATGGGATTGTTGTTGAAGAATCATCCTTAGAGAGGCTTGGCCATTGAGAATTGTAACAAAATCCTTTCTTCGCTATCTTCGAAGGCGTCTTAGCCTTAGCATCCTTCAACTACTTGGGGTAGCATGTGGTGTAGCAGCGGTTGTAGGAATGACCATGTCAGCCCAAACTGCCCTTAAAAGCTTCAATAAAGCAGTAGAATTCCTTAGGGGAAATTCAACACACTCCATCCAGCGACATGCTGGTCCAATGGAAGAAGGTATTTTAGAAAGATTATCTCAAGACCCATCTGTTGAATATCTCTCTCCTGTTATTGAACGTAGGTTACAGATAAATAATGGGGATATAATACGTATCCTTGGTATAGATCCTTTTTTAGATAGGTATATAAGACCGGAATTTTCAAAGGTTGAGATTTTTGAGGAGAAAGAAGATTTTCAAGAGGCCTTTCTATCGTTTTTTTTAAATGAAAGAGAAGCCCTGATTGACCATAATCTAAAGAACGAACTTAAAATCAATCAAAATAAGGTAATCCAGACAGAGAAAGGTCCTATAAATATTAGGGGTAGCTTTCCCAATCCATCTGGAGAACCCCTTATCATAATGGATATTGGGAACCTCCAGAAGCTTTATAAGATTGAAGGCTATATAGACAGGGTAGATCTTATTTTGTCAGATGAAAAGGATTTTATTTCTCGCTGGGGGAAGGGCTTCCTCATACAATCATCACGACAAAGGAGTGAAACCCTGTCCGGAATGTTAAGGGCATATAGGCTCAATCTTGAAGCCCTCTCTCTTTTGGCTTTATTGGTTGGTGTTTTCCTTATATACAATACATCAATGTTTGCTGTAGTAAGCCGTCGCAGAGATGCAGGAATTCTTAGAAGTCTTGGGGCAAATCGGTTAGAGATAGTTATAGCCTTTCTCTCAGAGATACTCATTCTTGGCATATTTGGAGGTCTACTCGGAGGTGTTGGAGGATTTTTTCTTACTCGTTTTTTAACAACACTTATTGGCAATAGTATAAGTAATCTCTATTTCTTTCTAAGACCAGAGCCTGTAAGTTGGTCAATAGGAATTGTTGCAATCGGAATAATAATAGGATGCGTAGCCTCACTATTTGGAGGTGCTATACCCCTTTGGGAACTTGTTCGTACAGATCCTGTAAAGGCGATAAGTGGAAGGGTAGGAGGTAGCGAGAATGTTCTTAAGGCAAAAAGGGCTGCCATAGGAGGAGTTGTCATTCTCTTTATCAGTTTTTTTCTCTTTATTATACCGGGAAGTCATATCTATGTGGGGTTTGCAGGTGTTTTTGGGTTCATTCTTGGTGTAAGCCTACTTACAGGTCTACTCCTTATTCTACTTCATCCTGGAATAAGAAAAATCCTTTCTTTCATTGGAGGACTTTCAGGAAAAGTAGCCTCAGGAAATATCAGACAGAACTTAGGTCGAACAAGCGTAGCCATTTCAGCCTTAATGGTTTCTCTTTCAATGTCAATAGGTCTTAGTCTTATGATTGGGAGCTTCAGGGAATCGCTCCTCTGGTGGATGAATTCTCAGATAAGGGGAGATCTATATATAGGTAAAATCGATGATTCAGATATTCCAGAGGATTTCTATGAGGAACTAAAGAGGGTTGAAGGGATTGATGGGGTCCATCCTTATCGAAATGTCCAAATCTTTTATCGAGACACGTCAATAAATGTGAGCGCTGTTGACCCACTTGTCTTGGA
This sequence comes from Deltaproteobacteria bacterium, assembly GCA_037443425.1. Lineage (GTDB taxonomy): Bacteria > Desulfobacterota > BSN033 > BSN033 > UBA1163 > JBBIOI01. The sequence goes on along the minus strand of JBBIOI010000020.1, from coordinate 3,959 downwards.
GAGATTTGCACGATTTGGCTGGGTTAGAGGTGGAGATGAGAACTGGGAATGGGTTAAGAAGGGGGAAGTGATCATTTCGGAAAGCTTTTCACGTCGCTTTGGAATAAAGGAAGGTGATACCGTCAGTTTAGATGGTATTGATGGCCAAGCTCAATTTAAAGTTGGAGCAATTTTTTATGACTATACAACCGAGCATGGTTTGATAATGATGGACCGTAAAAAATTTATCAAGATATTTGGGGACAGGAGATTAAATAATATCGGTATCTTTTTTAATCCAGAAAATCCCCGGCGAGACGAACTGATAAAGGAGATAAAAAGAAGGGCAGAAAAAAGGGGTTTTCCTGTTTCATCGGGTTCGGAGTTTCATAAGAACATTCTTAAGGTATTTGACGAAACATTTTCAGTTACACGTTCAATGCGTGCTATTGCTATTATAGTTGCTTTCTTTGGTATTGCAGGAGCACTTCTCACCCTATTTATGGAGAGAAGTCGTGAGTTTGGAATCTATCGTGGACTCGGTTTTTCAACAGCCGAGGTTTCAAGAATGACATTAATGGAAAGTATAGGTATGGGTCTTTTGAGTTTTCTATTAAGTATAGGTGTGGGCACTTTACTCTCGTTTCTACTCATCAAGGTGATCAATCTCAGGAGTTTTAACTGGACAATCTTTTACTATCCATCTCTTAAACCTTATATCTTAACCGGAATTACAGCTATCTTTGCAAGCATTGTTGCCTCACTCTATCCCATATGGAGGGTTTATAAAACTTATCCACAGATTCAGATCCGTGAAGAATAGTCAAATGATGAATAATTTCGTAAAAAAGAGATTTTTTATCCTTTTACCTATAATCTTTTTTTTAGAGGCTTTTCTTAATGTAAATTTTTTTAATGCCTTTGCAGCGAAATGGAGACAAGCTATCTCACCATGGAAATGGTCCTTTCCAAGAGATCATGGATCTCATCCAGATTTTAGAACCGAGTGGTGGTATTTTACAGGCAATCTTATAGATAGTATGAGAAAACGTTATGGCTATCAGCTTACTTTTTTCCGACAGGGAATTAACTTCAAAGCCAAAGATAGGAATAATCCATGGTCTATTAGAGACATCCATTTTGCCCATTTTACATTGACCGATGCTACACTCAGTCAATTCTGGTTTTCTGAACGGGTCTCTCGTAAAGGTCCAGGGCTTTCAGGCATATCAGAAGAAGCTATGGATATAAGGCTTCTTAATTGGAGAGCAAAGATGGAAAGAAATAGCATAAGCCTTGAGGCACGTACTAAAGATATGCAATTGTCACTCACTCTCATACCAAGAAAACCTGTTGTTTTACATGGAGAGGGTGGAATTAGTAAAAAAGGACCATTAAAAAATCAGGCCTCCTATTACTATTCATTTACAGATTTGGAAACCGAAGGAGCAATTAAAACGCCTGTCTCTGAAAGACCAATTAAAGTAAAAGGGGTAAGCTGGTTTGACCACGAATTTGGTTCTAATCAACTCAGTCAGGACCAAGTAGGATGGGATTGGTTTAGTCTTCATCTATCAGACGGTCAGGATTTAATGATCTACATAATAAGAAGAAAAGATGGTTCGATTGAACCAGATTCATCAGGCACACTGGTAAAAAATACTGGAGAGGCAATCCACCTAAAAATTTCAGATATTACGATAGAAGTCTTTAATTACTGGGAGAGTAAGAGAAGCGGTGGCAGATATCCAAGCAAATGGAGGATTAAGATACCACCAAGAGGGATTGAGTTAGAGGTAAGTCCTCTTGTTTTGTCCCAGGAATTGGTTACAGGCGGTTCAACAGGGATCACTTATTGGGAAGGGGCAGTTTCAGGAAGTGGTCAATCTTCTGGGAGGTCTATTAACTGTGAAGGTTATGTAGAACTCACAGGCTATGCAGGAAGTTTAGGAGGGATATTTTAATTGAATATCCATAATTTTCTCCAACGATCTATCTTTTTAAGGAAGGAGATCTCCTCAGGAGTCATATTGAGAGGAGAGACTCTTTGCTTTAATTTTAAGAAACCTCCATAATCTATCTTTGTCAGGATCGGAAATAGTAGTCTCTTAAGTAGTCCATTCTCTTTAAAGCATAGGCTACTATTAAAATCTATTAAAAAAGGCTCTCCTTTTTCAGTGACAAGGATATTACCTTTATGTCTTAAATCTAAATGGACAACCCCACGGGAATGGATCTCTTCGATGATTTTTTTAAGTTCATTAAAAAAGGAGTTTGGTAGATTATCATTGCGTCTGATCTCTCTTCCGTGAATATATTCCATTAAAAAGGCGAAGCGATCAATCCTGCCGAAGACTTTTGGAATACCCTTTATTCCTGAAAGCCTTAAATATACCTTCCATTCCTTCTTTATTAACCATGGCCCAACTGTTAGATAATAAAGGGGGTTCTTATGATATATGTCTTTTACGATTATTTTTTTATCATTTATCTCAACTATGTAGAGATCAGGTTTGAATGGAGAACCTATCTTGATAAGTTTTTTAGAAGCCCTCTCCAACCATTTTCGATTTATTTCAACCATTTTTTCATTCAAAATATTGTTATCCAGTAGGGTATGCTAAGTATTAAGATTATTCCAATTACAATGAGCAAAAGTATCCCTTCTTCACTATTTTCAATAAAGACTTTAAATCTCCACCTCACCTTTTCATTCGAATATGGGGTTAAGCGAGGGATATACTCCGGCACTTTTTCATCATAGTCCTCATATTTTTGGCCAAAAAGCCTTCTTAAGCGATCCCCCTCAACCCTTTTCTTATATGGAATATAATGGAAACAGAACATAAACATGGATGCTGTAAGGATATATATATTATCAGCAAGGATACAGAAGCCCGAAGTTATAAGGATACTTCCAATATAAAGTGGGTTTTTTACATAACTGTATGGACCGCTCACCGTTAGGACCTCATTCTTCCGAAGATGTCCAGCTGCCCAGATCCGGATAGCCTCACCTATTATAATCAAAATCAATCCAACAACTATTCCAGGTGGATTTGGTTTGGCGAAGATTACAAGTAAGATAGCTCCGATAAAAAGCGGTATCTTTTTTAATCTCCTCATGCTTTATCACCTTTCAAGTTTAAATTTATTTGAAGATAGAGCCTTCTTCTTTTTATAAATAAAGTAGAGATTTCTAAAGTATATGAAATTTCCTGGCAGATAGGCTAAAATAAAGACGGGATCCATCCTGTGGATGGCATAGATTAAGACAATAAGACCGCCTATTAAGCTGAAATACCAGAAAGAAACAGGTATTACACTTTCTTTTCTCTTTTCTGAAGCTATCCACTGGACTAAAAATCGCATTGTGAACATGGCCTGACCAATAAAACCGAATATTAGCCAGAAATCTAATTGAAATTGAGGATATCTTGTCTGTAAGTCTTTAAGAAAATTTAAGGCAAATCCAAAGAATGTTAAGCAATCCATAATTAAATCCTTTCATCTACCTCATACTGGATACGACGTTTTTTTAACCAGCTTACACCCATAAGATCACAAAATGATTTAAAGGCCCTGTTTCGAATATTATATTTTGATTTTCCAAATCTTCTCGGGTGGTGTGATACAGGTACTTCTATAACCTTTAACCCATTCATCTTAAAAAGGGTAGGCAAAAACCTGTGCATCCCATTAAAAATGGGAATATCTCTGAAACATTTTTTTTTAAATGCACGAAGGGTGCAGGCACTGTCTTTTACCTCTTCTTTTGTTATAAGATTTCTTATACGATTTGCAACCTTCGAAGAAACCCTCTTAAGCCATGGATCCTCTCTTTTTTCACGCCACCCTGTTGCCATATCATATTGATCAAGATAGCCAAGTAACCTTGGTATGTCTTCAGGGTCATTTTGAAGATCAGAATCGAGAGTTACAATCCTGTCCCCTTTTGCCTCTTTTATACCTGCGATAAG
>JBBIOI010000019.1:0-35665 GCA_037443425.1 Deltaproteobacteria bacterium | reverse complement strand
AATTTTAGTTGATCCTCCTTTTTATGGTATTATAAAAGTGAGATTAGGATAATGATGTTAATGGTTGGAAAAAAAGGGGTGTCTTAATTGTAAATCCATTCGGATCAGGAAGTATGGGAAGAACCTCAGAAAAGAGAATAATAGAGATAGGAAACAGATCCGAAGGTTTCACTCCTTTGTCGAAAGATTGAGGATACAGACGGGTTTGAATCTTTTGAGACTGCCTGGAATTCTCTTAAGCTTTTGATTATGGATTATCGATTTCATCCTTTTAGTTGTAGTCGGATTAAGAATCATAATCTGTTAATTCCTTTAGAATTAGCAAAGGTTAATATATCTAACTTTCTCTACGACTATCCTTTGAGGAAGATTCCAACCACTGTTAATTAAATTCATTTATTTGAAATTAGGTATATTTAAGGTATAATAATTATACTATGGATTTTGAGTTCGACCCCAAAAAAAGTGAAAGAAATAAGGAGAAACATGGTATTGATTTTTATGAGGCTCAGAAGTTATGGGATGATCCAGACTTTATTGAGATTCCAGTAAAGACAAGTGATGAATTAAGGTTTTTGGTGATTGGAGGAGGTTGAGATATATGAAAGCTCGTGAGTTTGACAAGAAATTTGATGAGGCATAGAGGATATTTCTAAATACCTCAATATGTCAAAAGCAAGGAGACCCCATCAAGAACAGAAACGAGTGAATATAGATTTCCCTTTGTGGATGATTCACTTATTGGATAAAGAAGCTAAGAGGTTGAGTGTATCTCGACAATCCATAACAAAGTGTGGGTAGCGGAACGGCTCGAAAAGTAATAATAAAAACGTCTGGTTGTAAAAAAGGTTTGTGCAGACAGCTCATAACTGCCTCACAATTTTGACGATTTTTAACAAATGAGAGCTTCCATTTAAAACTTCTTAAACAACACACCTGCAATCTGCTACTTTGCCTGGTTAGAAAATATCCCAGAAAGGAGTACTCAAAAGTGATTGACAGTAAGTTTAATTTCTTTAATTTCAGATTGAAGTTATTAAAAATATATGGTAATATAATTTTTCGTTAAGGAGAAATTGGGGGCAAGATGGTTGCGTTTCTAATTTCAAAAATGAATCATGGATGTTGTCTGATGTTGTCTGCACAAGCAACACATAAAAAATAAGTTAAGTTATTGAAATTATTAGGATTACATAGAGGTTCTAATGCCCAGGCCAAAAATTTTTATTAAGAGATTTAAGCTATGGTTAAAAAAAGGTATTTAAAGAAACAAGATGATGATTTATCTTGGTTGAAAATATTCACTGGCAATTCCAATCCAGAATTGGTACAAAAGATTTGTGAACATCTAAAGACACCTATAGGAAAATCGGTTGTAAAGAATTTTAGTGATGGTGAGATCAATGTTGAGATTGATGAAAGTGTTCGAGGAATGGATGTATTTGTAATCCAATCGATATGTAGTCCCGTAAATAATAATCTGATGGAACTTTTAATCATGATAGATGCCTTAAAAAGGGCATCGGCTGAAAGGATTACAGCGGTTTTGCCGTATTACGGGTATGCAAGACAGGATAGAAAGGTTTCGCCCAGGGCCCCAATCTCTGCAAAGTTGATTGCAGACCTTATAACAACAGCAGGCGCATCTCGTATTTTAACAGTCGATCTTCATGCAGGCCAAATTCAAGGATTTTTTAACATCCCAGTTGATCATCTTTTTGCAGCGCCCGTGCTGTTAGAGTACCTTAAAACAATAAAGAATGACATTGTAATTGTATCTCCGGATGCTGGTGGGGTTGAAAGGGCAAGGGCATATGCCAAGAGACTAAACACATCACTTGCAATAATTGACAAAAGGAGGGATGCACCAAACGTATCACAAGTCATGAATATCATTGGGGATGTAAGCGGCATGGTAGCTGTTTTAGTTGATGACATGGTTGATACAGGTGGAACTTTAACGAGAGGAGCATATGCACTGATGGAGAAAGGTGCAAAGGCTGTCTATGCATGTTGTACACATCCTGTTCTTTCAGGTAATGCCATAGATGTAATTATGGAATCTCCTATTAAAGAGATAATTGTCACAGATACAATTCCCTTAAGGGATAAAGCAAAGCAATGCCAGAAGATTAAAGTTCTTTCAATATCTCAGTTATTAGCAGAGGCAATTAGAAGGATTTATGAAGATGAATCTGTAAGTTGCCTTTTTGTTTAACAAAAAAGATAAGGAGTTAAAAATATGGAAAGGCCATTGTTAGTAGCAGAGCTAAGAAATAAGACAGGAAAGGGGGTAGCAAGGAAATTAAGGGCTAAAGGCTTTGTTCCTGCTATCTTTTATGGTCCAAAAACAGAAAGTATACCAATCTCTGTAGATGTAAAATCATTAAAAAAGACGCTTCAGACAGAAGCAGGAGAGAATGTAATTATCGAAATCGATTTAAAGAAGAATGGAGACTCGGATAGGAAAGTTGTTATGTTGAAAGATGTTCAAATAAATCCTTTAAATGGGGATATACTTCATGCAGATTTCTATGAGGTTGCAATGGATGAGACCCTCAGGGTTGAAGTTCCTTTGAACCTGATTGGTAAAGCAGAGGGGACAAAACTTGGTGGCATCCTTGAACAGATTAGGAGATCAATTGAGATAGAATGTTTACCTGGAGACATACCGAAAAGGATTGATGTAGATGTAAGTTCATTAAAGATAGGGGATTCTATTCATGTAAAGGATCTAAAGTTGGATAAGATAAAGATAATATCTGATCCAAACCTGACTATTGCAACCGTTGTACCACCGACAGTTGAAGAGAAGGCTAAGGAGGAAATACCTGCTGAAGGTGTTTTAACAAAGGAGGAAGAGGGGAAAGAGGAGGGAGAATAGTAAGATGTGAAGATTATCGTAGGTTTGGGGAATCCTGGAGCCTTATATCAATGGACCAGACATAATATGGGTTTTTTAGTTTTGGATAGGTTTGCAAACGATAACAATGTGGTGATTTCAAAAAAAGGGTTTCATTCAATTTATGGCAAAGGATTTATTGATTCTGAAAAGGTTTTATTTGTAAAGCCTATGACTTTCATGAACCGAAGTGGTATTTCAGTAAAAGAGATAATCAATTTTTTTTCCGCATCCCTTAAGGATCTATTAGTTATCCATGATGATTTAGACCTTCCATTTGGGAGTATACGATTTAAAAGGAAAGGGGGTGATGGAGGACATCAAGGGGTTCGTTCAATAATTGAAGAACTTGGAGATAACAATTTTTTAAGGATGAAGATAGGGATTGGTAGACCTCCGAATGAGATTGACCCTTCAGAATATGTTCTCAGTCAATTTGATGATAGCGAGAGATTGAAACTTAATGATATTCTCTCTAATGCCTCAGATGCATTGAAAGTTTTTATTTTAGAAGGTTTAGATGTTGCTATGAATCGTTTTCAAAGAAGAACAAAAAATTTAATTCCTATGGATAATAAAGATCGATCAATTCCAATGTAGAAAGGAGAATACCTTATGGATTTGATTTGGATATCTGTTTTATGTGGTATTTTGGGATTTGCAACAGTTGCATACTTTGTTCGTTATTTACTTAGACAATCTCCAGGGGATGAAAGGATAAAGGAGATTTCAAGCGCGATTCAAGAAGGCGCATTGGCCTTCATTCATCGTGAGTATCGAACCGAGATAATCGTTATAGTGATTATTTCTATCATCTTAGGGCTCATTCCGGCTTTAGGATGGAAGACAAGTATTGCCTTTCTTTTTGGCGCAATTTGCTCAATGGGGGCAGGATATGCAGGGATGAATATGGCTATAAGATCTAATGGGAGGACAACAGCCGCAGCGGAGAAGAGTCTGAATCAGGGACTTAGGGTTTCATTTAGAGGTGGAGCAGTAATGGGACTTACTGTAGTTAGCATTGGTGTAATCGGTCTTTCAATCCTTTATTTTGCATGGAACGATGATCCAAACTTTTTAGCTGTCATTCCAGCCTATGGAACCGGTGCCTCAATGGTAGCCCTATTTGCAAGAGTTGGAGGAGGGATATTTACAAAGGGTGCTGATGCGGGCTCTGACCTTGTCGGTAAAGTAGAGGCAGGGATTCCTGAGGATGACCCGAGGAATGCAGCAGTTATTGCAGATTTTGTAGGTGACAATGTTGGTGATGTCTGTGGTATGGGAGCTGATCTTTTTGAATCTTATGTAGAGACTGTAGTAGCGGCAATGACACTATCAATAGTTGGTGTAATCGTTATACCTGAGGCGATTGCTCCGTGGATAGTAAAGCTCTTCCCACAACATAGTAAAGAGTTTGCGCTTAAGGCTTCATGGTGGTTACCTATGTTGATAATGGCAGGAGGTATTGTTGCCTCAATCATTGGCTGTTTCCTTGTAAAGGTTGGTGAAAAACCTGAGATGAGCGCCCTCCTTGGTGCACTTAGGAGGGGAACGTTAAGTGCATCAATTCTGACAGCTATATTTGCCCTTATCATCATCCATCTCTTAGGTGCATCATTAGGTATCTTCTGGGCAGTCCTTGCAGGTTTAATTGCTGGTGTGCTTATGGGTGAAAGCACAAATTATTATACATCATATGCATTTAAACCTACAAAGGAGATCTCAAAGGCATCTACTTTTGGAGCGGGTGCAACTATAGTGACAGGCTTTGCCATTGGTCTTATGAGCACATGGGCACCAGTTATTTTAGTGGCTATAGCAACAATTATTGCATTCAAGTTTGCAAGTTTTTATGGAGTCGCAATTGCTGCAGTGAGCATGCTTTCAACTTTGGGTGTAACATTAGCTACGGATGCTTATGGGCCAGTTGCTGACAATGCCGGAGGCATATCAACCATGGCAGGATTACCCCCGGAGGTAAGAGAGAAGACGGATGCACTTGATTCATTAGGAAATACAACAGCAGCAACTGGTAAGGGCTTTGCTATTGGGGCTGCAGTCTTGAATGCCCTTGGTCTTATCCTGTCATATGCACTTGCTGCAGGTTTAGTTAAAGTGACTTCAGATGGTAAGATTACCGCACCTCCTGAACTAAGCCTACTTTCAGCACCTGTTATAGTTGGGATTTTAATAGGTGCATTAATTCCTGCAATCTTTGTTGCAATCACAATGAAATCAGTAGGGGTGACAGCAGGCCTTATTGTTGATGAAGTGAGAAGACAATGGCGAGAGATACCTGGCCTAAGAGAAGGTAAGGCGAGGGCTCAATATGGAAGGTGTGTAGATATATGTACAAAGGCTGCCCTAAAGGAGATGCTCACACCATCTATTATGACAATAATTGCCCCAATCCTTGTGGGATTTATTCTTGGTAAATATGCGCTTGGTGGTTTTCTCATAAGCTCACTTGCCACAGGTTTTATCTTAGCAATCACACTTAATAATGCTGGTGGCGCCTGGGATAATGCAAAAAAATGGATCGAAGCAGGTGAGTTTGGAGGAAAGGGATCTGAGGCCCATAAGGCAGCAGTTGTAGGGGATACAACTGGAGATCCAATGAAGGATACTGCTGGGCCATCACTTAATATTATGCTAAAATTGATGTCTGTCATCTCATTATTATTAGCTCCTGTACTGACAGATTTTCCAGGACTATTTTAATCCAAGCCTTTGCCTGCCTTAGGGCAGGCAAAGGTAATTTGTTATTCCGTACAAAGAATGAAATCAAAGAAACTACCTTCGATTTAATTGAAAGATCTGGATGGAAGGCAAATAACCTTATCTGGTACCTTATCTTATTTAAGCCCTCTTATTCCAATAAGATTCAATAAGACATATCTTGAATTGAATTAATACAAAAAAGATGTAATTTTTTATCATATGTGATATATTTTGATAAAACACAGGGAGAAACAAACTTTGCGTATCAATTTAAGGATAATTCTTTCTATTATTGTTGTTATAAGTATACTCGTTTTCCTTTTTACTCTCGTACAGGTTAGTCAGGAGAGGGATAGATTAACTTTAGAGCTTAAACAAAGGGCTTCCCTTTTGGGTGAAAGTTTGAGAGAGACTGTTGAGCCGTTATTAGAAAGGGGAAAACCAGATAGATTACAAAAAATTGTAGATAAGTTTGGAAACCGAGAAAGACTTTTAGGGATTGCAATCTACGATGTGAAGGACAGATTGATAGCGGTTACCCCCTCATTGCACTCACACCTTGTTACAATTCCAAAATTCGTCATAAATGTAATGAACTCAGGTCTTGAGGAAGGGATTTTTTTGAAATTATTGGATAAGGAGGTTTATCTTTATGCCCTTCCTCTTCATAAGGAGGAAGGTGTTAGAGGTGCATTGGTTATAATCCATGATCCTTCGTACATCCATGAACGGGTTTCAAATATATGGAAAAATAATTTCATTCGCTTTCTGGTAAATGCCCTTGTAATTTCTTTGACAACAATTCTACTTATTCATTGGATTATCAAAGGACCAATCGCCAAGATGACTGAATGGATGAAACATCTTAGGATAGGAAAACGAAGGCATCATCTCCAACCACCCTCTGGCGGATTTTTTGAGCCTCTAACAAAAGAAATAACGCAGATGGCGAGGAGCATAATATTGACTCGAGAAGCATTGGAAGAAGAGGCACGTTTAAGACATACTGCTCAATCCATATGGACTCCAGCAAGGCTACAAGAACAGATTCGTTCACTACTTCAACAGAAGCCTCTCATTGTAATTTCGAATCGAGAACCTTACATACATGAAAAAAGGGGAAAAAGGATTGAATGCATAGTGCCAGCAAGTGGGCTCGTTACAGCCTTAGAACCTGTCCTTAAGGCATGCGGTGGGACTTGGATTGCGCATGGAAGCGGGGATGGAGACCGTGAGGTTGTTGATAGTTATGGTAAGATTAGAGTTCCGCCCGATGAACCTCAATATATTTTAAAAAGAGTCTGGCTTACCAAAGAGGAAGAGAAAGGCTATTATTATGGATTTTCTAATGAAGGTCTATGGCCCCTATGTCATATAGCTCATACGCGTCCATCCTTCAGGTTGGAAGATTGGGAATATTATCAAGAGGTCAACAGAAAATTTGCTCTTGCAACACTTGAAGAACTTGAAGGTACACAAGAACCTTTTGTTTTGGTGCAGGATTACCATTTTGCATTGCTCCCAAGATTGATCAAAGATAAAAGGCCTGATGCCAGAGTAGCCCTCTTCTGGCATATACCTTGGCCAAACCCCGAATCTTTTGGTATTTGTCCCTGGCAATGTGAACTTATTCATGGAATGTTAGGGGCAGATCTAATCGGTTTTCACATCCAGTTTCATTGTAATAATTTCCTTGACACTGTTGATCGCGCATTAGAATGCCGTATAGATTGGGAACATTTTTCTGTTGAGAGAGGCGGCCATTCAACATTGGTCAAGCCATTTCCTATAAGTATTGCGTTTTTGGGAGATTCAAATATCAACAAGGAGGATTATTTAACAAAGCCAAGCAAAGAGGATATCTTTAAGGAATTAGGGGTCAGAGGAAGATATTTAGGTGTAGGTGTTGATCGAATAGATTATACAAAGGGAATTCTTGAAAGGTTTAAGGCAGTTGAAAGGTTTATTGAAAAATATCCTTCCTATCACGGGGAATTTATATTTGTTGAACTTGGAGCACCGAGTAGAACACATATAAAAGAGTATCATAATTTAATTTCAGCGGTGGAAGAAGAGGTAGAAAGAATCAACTGGCGATTTAAGACAAAGGATTGGCAGCCAATAATATTTCTTAAAAGACACCATAGTCACAATGAGATAAAACCATACTATGAAACGGCAGACCTATGTATGGTCACATCATTACATGACGGTATGAATCTTGTAGCCAAAGAATTTGTCAGTGCAAGGGATGATGAGGCAGGTGTCCTAATTTTAAGTCAATTTACAGGGGCATCGAGGGAGTTAAGAGATGCAATTATTGTGAATCCCTATGATATTGAAGGTATGGCCGAGGCAATTCGAATAGCACTGGAAATGGACATAGAAGAACAGAGAATTCGTATGAGGAACATGAGGGAGGTTTTGAAAAATCGTAATATATATTATTGGGCAGGTACTCTTATTACAGCACTCTCTCAGGTGAGAATATAAATTATGATAATTGATTGGTTAAGTACTAACTGGTTAAAAATTACTATCCCAGCGCTTTTATTCTTTGCAACCTACATCGTTGGCTTATGGATTTGGAGTGTGGTTAGTGTCATCTTTGAGAAGTGGGTATCAAAACTGAGGTTGGAAGAAAAAAAACTTATAATGATAGCGATTCACCGCTCCTTTCAATTCTGGTTTTTAATCTTAGGTCTCTTCATAGCAATTCAGGTCTCATCTGCTACTGCAAAGATAAAAGTCATTACATCCAATATAACTGGAAGCCTTTTTTTCATATCCTTTGGATGGCTTATTATCAATCTGTTCTCTCAGCTGATAGAGAGGAATTTGCTTAATTTGGGAGTCCGCTTTCAGACCGTTACATTGGTGAAGAATGTGATTAGAGCCATAGTAATCTTGGTCTGTGCCTTGATTATACTTGAAATTTGGGACTTACCAACGAGTCCTCTTCTTGTTCTTATGGCTGTGGCAATCCTTGCAGGTGCGCTTGCTGTGAGAAATGTTGCACCTAACCTTTTTGCAGGGTTACAGATTAGTTCATCTCGGCAGATTAAAGTGGGTGACTACATAAAACTCGAAACAGGGGAACAAGGCTATGTTACTGAAATAAACATATTTAATACACGAATTAAGGCCTTAGATGGAGGCATAATAATTGTCCCGAACAACAAGCTTCTGCAATTTATGGTTGTAAATTATGGACGACCTATAAAAAAGGCACGAGAGCCTTTTCATTTCCAGAGTCGAACCTATATAAAGGAATTAACTGGGCTTAAGGCAAGGAATCTAATGGAGCTTGCTGATATCCTTAAAAAGGTTCCAGATTCTGTGATTTACTATCATACGCATCATTTTTTTGAAGAGCACCATTATCTCATTCCAGAACCTTCAAATGATTTCGCTGTCTGGGTAAAAGATTCATTAGGCGAGGAGGTACTTGGTGAAAGGCTGGAGAGTATAAACCCTTTTGAATTTTCAAATCTTAACTCTTTCAGGGAAAGAATTATTGCTACAATTGAGGAACATCTCCCTAACACAAGGGAGGCAATGCCGGGAAGAGAATTTAATTTCATGAAGTCTGTGAGCATTATTATTTCTACACCATATGTTGCCCATGACCTTCGAGAATTTGTCGAGGCACTAAGAAAGATAAGCTTGGGTTCTCTTTACTTCCATGTCTTTGAGGCGAGGTTGAGACTAGGCAAAGGGATGAATGACTTTACAATCTGGATGCAAGATAGTCTGGAAGAATTTGAGCTCGGAGAAGATATAGCTCGACTAGATCCATATACTTATACATTGGAGGGATTAAGATCAGCATTTATACAGCTTATAGAAAAACGGATTCAATAAGGATCAATGATTATGAACCAATAGTAGGCCGAAGCACCATTGAGGAACTACGGCTTCTTGCTTCACGACTATCTGGTAAGGTGATTCAGAATATTAATTCAACTTTTAGTGGAGGTGGTGTAGCAGAGATTCTTAGTAGGATGCTACCACTTTTAGAGCAACTTGGTGTGGACGCAAGATGGAATATAATTAAGGGAAGTCCTGAGTTTTTCAGGGTAACAAAAAAAATTCATAATAGCTTACATGGCAGGCAGGAAGATATTTCTGAGAACGATTTAGATCTTTTTCTTGAAATTTCTCAACAAAACATAAATGAATTGGAACTATATGGTGATATTATCTTTGTTCATGATCCTCAACCTGTAGTGTTGATAAAAAAGAAAAAGCAAATAGGTAAGAAGTGGATATGGCGCTGTCATATTGATGTCTCTCATCCAAATCAAAGAATCTGGAACTTTTTAGAGCCTTTTATCATGCAGTATGATGCGGCAGTCTTTTCGGCCCCATCATTCTCACACCCACTTCCAATCCGCCAATTTCTTATTTCACCATCAATAGACCCACTGAGTGATAAGAATAAAGAGCTACCTCAGGATACGATAGATTCTGTCCTTTCCAAATATAAAATACCAAGGGACAAACCTATTATCACACAGATTTCACGTTTTGATTATTTAAAAGATCCCCTTGGAGTGATTCAGGCATTTGAGATAGTTAAAAAAAGTATAGATTGTCGGCTTGTATTTGCAGGCGGGACAGCAAGCGATGACCCGGAGTCAGACAAGGTGCTTTCAGAGGTAAAAGAGAGGGCGGGAGACAATCCTGATATACATATTCTTCTTATACCGCCAGGGAGTGATATTGATATAAATGCCTTACAAAGGGCTTCCACTGTTATTGTCCAAAAATCACATCGCGAAGGCTTTGGTCTAACAGTGACAGAAGCCCTATGGAAGGCCAAACCAGTTGTAGCCTCAGCTGTGGGAGGAATAACACTACAGATAAAGAACAAATTCACTGGATTATTATCTTATGGAGTAGAAGGGACTGCCTATGCTATAAGAATGTTATTGACAAATCCAGAATATGCAAGGTGGCTGGGACAGAATGGAAAAGAACATGTAAGGTATAATTTTCTCATAACCCGACACCTGAGGGATTATCTACTGTTATTCATTGCCCTTGATCATCCAACAAGTGACATTATCTATCTATGAAAGAGTCTTTTTCTTCATTCTTATCTCCTTACACCTGAGAAGGAAGTCCTGGACTTCGTCGGTGTTTCGAAGAAAAAATTTTGCTTTCGAAGAGGTTTTACCTGAGCCAATAAAAACCGTAATTCCATTTCGTCTTAGAACACGAAATGCATCCTCATCGGTTTTATCATCTCCAAGGTATACTGGTAAATATTCTGATTTTTGAAATTTTTTTAAAATCTCTATTACTGCCATCCCTTTATTAAAATCGAATTTTGGTCCTATTTCCAAGACCATCTTTCCTTGTAAAACCTTCCAGTGATTTTTCCATCGGAAAGCTTCCTCTCGTACCATCTTGAAAATTTTTGGGAGAAACTTTTTAGGTGTATTTCTAAAATGAACTGAAATAATGAGACCTTTATCTTCCAAAATAACCCCTGGAATACTTTTTAACTCCTTGAGATTACTCTTAATCTTCTTAAGTTCTATCATCCTTTCTTGAGGCAAGGTCTTTTTATATTTCCTACCTAAAACTTCCATTTCTAATCCATGATTGCCTATGTAAAAAATACCTTTTAAGCTTACTTTCCTTTTAAGATCTTTCAGCGATCTCCCGCTTATAATAAAAATGTAAACACCTGAAAGACCCTTTAATAATTTCAAAACCTTTTTAATCTTGGGAGGACATTCAGCGAATTCAGGATTTGATACAATTGGAGTAAGTGTTCCGTCAAAGTCTAAGAAAAGTAGAAGATTCTGGATTTGTTTAATCTGGGTATGAATATCTTGCCAAGTTTTAAAAAGATGTTTCATTAGTTTTACTTAAGAGGATTTTTAATCGATAGATTATCTGCTTATCCAAATTTAACCCTTTATTCCCCTTTTTCGATCTCCATAAAGATCTTTCCATGATGGAAGATACGAACGCCACCTGTTTCTTCCGAAATTACAATTGCCAGTGCATTCGTCAGGCTTGTAATACCTGCTGCTGCCCTGTGTCGGGAGCCAAGTCCAAGAGGGATTTCAATGTTTTCACCAGATGCATCGAGGTGACGTCCTGCTGCCAATATTACACCATCTTCTCTAAGTATAAAAGCACCATCAATCGATGAAAACTCCTTAACCGTTTCTTTGAGTCTTTGGTCCAGGATATTTCTTTCCTCCTCAGGATATCCCTGAAATGGATTTATGACCATTGGATGTGAAAATTTGAGTACTTCCTCATGTTTCCCAAGGACAAAGATGGTTCCTACAGGTTTTCTCCCTTCTTTACCTTCTGAAGAAATTTCAAGGGCAAGTTTTAGGACAGCCTCAAAGACTTCTGGCTTTACAATTTCAGAAATAACAGGCAGATCAGCCGAGGATAAAATCTCAAACTCTTTTCCAAAGTCGAGGATAAGTAAATTATCCAGTACCTTTGATTGAGGCATTCCAGAAAGACATACCCATTTTTCCCCTTTTTTTACTAAACCATCAGAGAGGGCTTGAAGTATTGCCATCTTGATCTGGTTTATTCGACCAAGGGGTATATCAGGGATTCGAAGTACATTTTTAAATACTGTTTTTGCCTCATTGAAAGAGGATTCATCCTTTATAGCAAGGATAAAATCGACTTGTTTTTCTTGACTAATTTTAGCTAAATCATCATAATCTTCAATCATATCAGCATAAATGAGAACACCTTTTGATTTTGTCTTTTTTGCAACGTTACAGGCAGTTTCTATCATGATCCTATTCTGTTGTTTCACTTCTTCCTCCTTGGACTTTATTTTTGAACAATTTTATTATACAAATATTATAGTAGAAATCCAGTATTTTCTTAAAATCTTAGATTGTGAATCTGTTTTCTTCAAGGCTCTTCTAAATTTTATTACCCCTTAATAAATAGGGGGTTAAAAAAGAGATTTGAAATTTCAAAGGATATTACATGGGTTTTAGATGTGGTATTGTTGGGCTCCCTAATGTTGGAAAGTCAACTATTTTTAATGCTCTTACATCAGCTGGTGCAGAAGTGGCAAATTATAGATTCTGTACCATTCAACCAAATATTGGGATAGTTGCTGTCCCCGATAAAAGATTAGAAGAGCTTTCAAGATTGATTCACCCAAAAAAAGTAACGCCAACAACACTCGAATTCTTTGATATTGCTGGTCTTGTAAAAGGTGCAAGTAAGGGTGAAGGTTTAGGAAATCAATTTTTAGATCATATAAGGAATGTCGATGCAATAGCTCATGTGGTGAGATGTTTTGAAAATCGAAATGTAGCTCATGATTTTGAAACCCTTGATCCTGTCAGAGATATTGAGATTATTAATACTGAACTTATCCTTGCCGATCTTCAAACCCTTGAGAAAAGAATTAATAAAGTTGAAAGAATGCATCGTATAGGAGCGAAAGAGGCATCTTTAGAGCTTGAAGTTTTTAAAAGGGTTCAAGAAATCTTAAATCAGGGTAAGATGGCAAGAAATTTAGATTTAACAGATGATCAGAAGAGGATATTGTCAGAATTGAGTTTATTGACTGCAAAACCTGTCTTCTATGTTGCAAATGTTGATCAGAAAGAACTAAAAGAAGATGGTCATTATCTTATGTCAATGAGGGAATGGGTTAATAAGGATGGCAGTAAGATGGTTGTTATATGTGGAGATCTTGAAGCAGAAATATCTGAATTAAAAGAAGAAGAAAGGGATGAATTTAGAAAGGAACTTGGCCTGGAAGGCTCGAGTCTTGAGCGTCTGGTAGAGGTTGGTTATGAAGTTCTTGAACTAATCACATTTTATACTACGGTTAGTCTTGAACTTCGTGCGTGGACTATAAAAAGGGGGACGATGGCAGTTAAAGCTGCAGGTAAAATACATAGTGATATGGAAAAAGGATTTATAAAGGCCGAGGTAATATCGTTTTCTGATTTTATAGCCTGTGGTTCAGAAAGTGTTGCAAAGGAGAGGGGACTTATGAGATTGGAGGGAAGGGACTATCTGGTTCAAGATGGTGATATTATCCATTTTAGATTCCATGTATAATATTAAATCAGACAAGGGGTGGGATGATGAAAAGATTGATTAAATTCTTAATTTATATGTTACCTGTAATTTTTTATCTATTCAGAGATGTTATTTTAAGAAGGTTTTCAATTGAAGAACTAAAAATAAATTATCTTTTTGGAAAGGCTGACAGCCTTGAAAAGGCGGGTCTTTTTCATCAAGCCGTTAAAATATATGAAGATATATTAAAAAAAGGAAAGGTAAGGGTTTCTGTCTTATTCAACTTAGGAGGTCTCTACTATAGAAGAGGGATGTTTGAAAAGGCTATTCCCTATTATGAAAAGGTTATTCATATAAATCCAAGACATTATCAAGGATATTATTGGCTTGCCATGTGTTATTTTAAATTAAATAGATTTTATGCAGCCATCAACACACTTGAAGATTTGATTAAATTATTACCCACCTTTAAAGATGCACTTAATCTTCTTGGAGAATGTTATGAAAAAATAGGCGAAGGGGCAAAGGCAGAGCACTATTATCTCAAAGCAATTACCGCAGATCCTGATCATATAATAATGCACGGTGGAATAATACAGAAGTTAAAACAGAGGGAAATAAGGGAAGAAAGGATAAAACATTAGATCATTTAAAAAAAGGTGAAAGACGATAAGCATCCCGCCTTTCACCTTAATAGGATTTTATTTTTGCTCAGAGGCTGAGGCTTCTTCTTTTTTCATTTCTAATTTAGATTTAATTTCGCTTATGAAATAGATTAAAGCACCCACACCTATTAGTATCAGAAGTATGGGAACCACAGCCATCAGCCCTTTAACAAACATTGACCACCAGGTTACAAGGAGAATAGCGCCTACGATGATGACCACAACCCCTATAATGATCCCCAATACATTTGTCACAAGTATCACCTCCTTCTAAGTTAATTTTTCTATTGTTTAAAAAATTAGCAGATGATATAGAATAAGTCAAGAATTATTTGTGTTATTTGTGAGGTGTAGGAGGTGGGGTGAAAAGGATTTTTTCAGAGACCTCTAAATAAAAAAATTGACTGAAAATTTAAAATGATTCATGTATAATAATAAAAATTTAAAGGAAAGGGGAAAGGGGTTCGATGGATATCAATTTAAAGGGTAAATCTTTAATAACTATTAAGGATTTGATGAAGGATGAAATCAATTTAATTATTAAAACATCCGAATTACTTAAAACACAACTCAAGGCAGGTATACCACATCCTGTTCTGAAAGGTAAAACATTGGCAATGATATTTGAGAAGCCGTCAACTCGTACACGTGTATCTTTTGAAGTAGCTATGTGGCAATTGGGTGGTTATGCATTATATCTCAGCGCAAGTGATTTACAGATAGGCAGAGGGGAGACGATTGCAGATACTGCCCGTACACTGTCACGTTATGTTGATGGAATCATGGCAAGGGTGTTTTCTCACAATACTATCGTTGAGCTTGCCAACCATTCTAAGGTCCCTGTAATAAATGGACTCTCCGATTTCACACATCCATGTCAAGGATTAGCCGATCTCTTCACAATCTATGAAAAGAAAGGAAGATTTCAGGGATTAAAGTTGGCATATATTGGTGATGGAAACAATGTTTCTCATTCACTAATCTATGGTTGTTCGAAGATGGGGATAAATATAGCGGTTGCATCCCCAAAGGGATTTGAGCCTAATGAGAAAGTGGTATCGAGTGCAAAAATAGATGCAAAACTAAATAATTCTAAAATTATAATTACTAATGATCCGAGAGAGGCAGTAAGTGGAGCCGATATTATTTACACAGATGTATGGACAAGTATGGGCCAGGAGAAGGAAAGGGAGGAAAGGGTTAGGGTCTTTAAGCCCTATCAGGTAAACAGCGATTTGGTAAAATTGGCAAAAGAGGATTACATATTTATGCACTGTCTTCCTGCACACCGCGGAGAAGAAGTTACTGATGATGTGGCAGATTCACCCAATAGTGTAATATTTGATCAGGCTGAAAATAGACTCCACACACAAAAGGCAATATTGGCACTTATTATGTGAATTGAGCGAGGAGAGAAAGATGTTCCAGAAGTATGACGTATTAATTTGTAATGGCACTATTGTAAATGGCGCAGGTTACGAGAAATCTGATATCGGAATAAAAGGAGAAAGGATAGTTTCTATCGAAAAGAATTTAATAAGAAAAGATGCAAAACGTATTATAGATGCTTCTGGCAAATATGTGATACCCGGGGTTATTGATGTCCATGTCCATCCTGTTTACGAAGACAATATGGAAGACCTCTCTTTTACAGCTGCCCATGGAGGGACAACAACCCTTATCTTTTTTGCATATGCCAAACCTGGAATGAGGCTTGTGGATACTGTTAAAAGGTATATTGATGATGGATTGAAATCTTCTTTTCTTGATTTTGGAATTCATGCAACAATTTTTGATCCTTCGAATCAGATTGAGGAGATACCAGAGGTTTTCAAACTTGGTGTGACAAGTTTTAAAATGTTCATGACATATGCAAAATTAGGCTGGATGACCGACGATTATCATCTTACATGGGCAATGGATATAATATCACAATGTGGTGGTTTGGCGATGGTACATGCCGAAAATGGCTTAGTGACAGATTACCTCGAAGACCGTTCCTTAAAAAGAGGTGAGGATCAGAGAAGGGTATTTTTGAAGACAAGACCTGATTATCTGGAGGAAGAGGCAATTTTTAGAGCTATAACCATATCTACAATCACTCGCTGCCCATTATACATTGTTCATTTAAGCACAGAGAGAGGGATTTTCCCTATCGAAAGGGCTAAACAGGAGGGAAAAACTGTTTTTGTTGAAACATGTCCCCAATATTTAACAATGACTGATTCCTATTTGAGAAGGTTTGGGGCATTGGCTAAGATAGGTCCACCCCTGAGGACAGCAAAAGATCGATCTTCATTATGGAAGGCTATAAATAGGGGAATCATTGATACAATAGCAAGTGACCACGCACCAAAGGCAAAAAAGATTGAAGACCCATTTTTTGAAGCACCATTTGGATCACCTCAGGCAGAAACAATGTTGACAGTTACTTATGATGAGGGTGTAAATAAGGGTAGGGTTAAACTACCTCGATTAGTCCAGCTACTATCAGAAAATCCTTCTAAGATATTTGGTTTATATCCTAAAAAGGGAGTGATAAGGGAAGGTTCTGATGCAGATTTAGTCATCTTTGATCCCAATCAGAAACATACTATTTCGCAAAGGAGTCAACATTCAAAAGCCCCTTATACATTGTATGAGGGAAGGAAGTGCAGAGGCAAACCAATCCTTACAATGCAGAGGGGAAGGGTAGTGATGGAAGGAGGGGAGATAAAAGTTAAGCCTGGGGAGGTAAGGTTTTTGGCAACAAAGATAAGAAAAGGAGGTGGCGGGTCTTATGTCTAATCTAAAAGGTAAAGATATTCTTCACGGGAATCAATTTACGAAGAAAGATATATATTCACTAATGAAATTGGCCTCTGAATTTGAAAAAGAGATAAAGAGAAAATCGATAATACCTTTGCTGAAAGGGAAAATACTTGCAATCTTATTTTTTGAGCCAAGCACAAGGACAAGACTCTCTTTTGAGACAGCTATGCAGAGGCTTGGAGGAGGGGTCATAAGTATGGGGTCTGTTGAAAGCTCTTCAGTGGCAAAAGGTGAAAGCTTAATCGATACAGTAAAAACAGTTTCACAGTATGCCGATATAATAGTCTTAAGACATCCAAAGATTGGTTCAGCAACAGAGGCTGCTAATGCAACAGATATCCCAGTAATTAATGCAGGTGATGGATCAGGCCAACATCCAACCCAGGCACTACTAGATATATATACTATATTTAAAGAGATAGGGAATTTGAAAAATTTAAGCATCTCACTCGTTGGAGACCTTAAATATGGAAGGACAGTTCATGCCTTGGTTGAAGTATTATCACTCTTCGATATAAAAATGTTTTTTGTAGCCCCTCAGTCACTTCGAATGCCAGTAGAGATTACAGGTAGATTAAAAGAGAGAGGTGTTGATATAATTGAAACAGAAGATTTAATTTCTTCGGCTAAAGAAAGTGACATAATCTATGTAACACGAATACAGAAGGAGCGGTTTTCTGATATTTCTGAATATGAAAGATTAAAAGATGCATTTATTATAGATAATGAGTTTTTGAAAAAGGTAAATAAAAAGCTGGTGATCATGCATCCACTTCCAAGGGTTAATGAGATAAATCCTGAGATAGACTCATATGAAGGTGCTGCCTATTTCAGACAGGTTAAAAACGGTTTATATATAAGGATGGCCCTTCTTGCCAAAGTTATGGGAAAAGGTTAAAAGATTGATGGTTTTTAAATAATTTCATATAATTAGAAAGGAAGAGTTATGATTCTTGGGATTGAAGAGATAGAGAAAAAGGTTTGGGAGGAAGAGAAGTTATTTTTGATGAAACAGGTAGGCATACTGCTAATTAAGAATGATGCAATCAAATTTGGCGATTATATACTGGCATCGGGTAAAAGGAGTCCATATTATATTGACCTAAGGCTAACGATATCAAGTCCAATTACCATGGACTGGATTGCAAATGCACTTACAAGAATTGTGGTAAGTGAAATAGGGAAGGATAAGATTGATAAGATCCTTGGTGTACCTACTGCAGGTGTTCCATTTGCAACGGTAGTGAGTCAAAAACTGGGTATCCCGCTTATATACTACCGTCAAGCAAGAAAAGAACATGGTGTAAGAAAGAAGATTGAGGGCAAACTTGAAAGAAATGATCGCGTCTTAATCGTAGATGATCTTATCACGACAGGGGAAAGTGTAATTGAGGCGGCAGAGGTGATAAGGAATCAAGGTGGTGTTGTAAATGAGCTCGTTGTCTTACTTGATCGTGAACAGGGAGGAACAGAAAGACTTCGGGCATTTAGGATAGAACCCCACGTTCTATTTAAAATATCAGATGCAATGGAATGGTTACATAGTGTTGGATTGATAGGTGATAAACTTTATGAAACAGTTAAAAATTATATTGAAGAAGAAAACAGGATCGCTCAAAATCCTGTAAAATAAGTTGAAAAAGTTTTTTTTACTTTAATCCGTTTTTAAAATTTTTAATCGAATGGAATTACCGGGATTGGATAATCTCCAGTAAAGCATGCATAACAGAAGTAGTCCTTTTCATCTCTCATACACTTTTTTAAACCATCCAAACTTAAATAATAAAGAGTTGTTGCATTAATAAACCTCCGTATCTCCTTTAAGTCATGAGAGGATGCAATCAATTCTGATTTCCTTGGTGTATCGATACCAAAATAACATGGACTGATTATTGGAGGAGAGCTGATTCTAACATTAATCTCCTTTACACCTGCATTTCTAAACATCTTTATGATCTTACGACTCGTCGTTCCCCGAACAATGGAGTCGTCAACTACTATAATCTTTTTCCCGCTAAGGAGCTGTTTTACAGGGTTAAGCTTAATCTTTACTCCGAAGTGTCGAATCTTCTGTTCAGGTTCTATAAATGTTCTACCAACATAGTGGTTTCTTATCATTCCAAGCTCTATTGGCAATTTTGATTGTGATGCATATCCAAGTGCCGCTGGAAATCCGGAATCAGGTATTGGTATAACCATATCTGCTGAGGCAGGGGCCTCTCGGGCTAATTGAGCTCCAAATGATTTTCTTATATAATATACATTGTGATTAAAAATAAAGCTGTCCGGTCTTGAAAAGTAAATGAATTCGAATATGCATTGTTTAGGTTCTTTTTTTGGAAATGGTTTTATAGATTTTATACCATCCTCATTAATTAAAATTATTTCTCCGGGTTCAATTTCTCTTACAAATTTAGCCCCGATAAGGTCAAAGGCACATGTCTCCGATGCTATAACATAGGCTTCTTTCAGCTTTCCAAGGATAAGAGGTCTAAAGCCTAAAGGATCTCTGGCTGCAATCATCTCCTTCTCTGTTAAAATTAAAAGCGAGTAAGCACCTTCAATCTGTCCCAGAGCCTGAATTGTTTTTCCAATTAAAGTTTTCTCTTTAGAATGTGCAATTAGATGAATGATCACCTCGGTATCCATACTTGATTGGAATATTGAACCCTTGGATTCTAATTCACTTCTAATTAGGTAGGCATTGGTCAGATTTCCATTATGTGCGATAGCTACATACCCATTACTATAATTGACTAAGAATGGCTGGGCATTCTTAAGTTCACTTGAGCCTGTTGTAGAATATCTAACATGACCTATAGCGCTTCTACCAGCAAGTCTTTTAATTATCTCTTTTGTATAAACTTCAGATACAAGCCCCATCTGACGATAATGGTATAATTCCTTCCCGTCTGATGATGCAATGCCTGAACTTTCTTGGCCCCGATGTTGAAGTGCATAAAGTCCTAAGTATGTTAGGTTTGAGGCTTCAGGATGATTATAGACACCAAATATTCCACACATCTTTAATCCTTATTATTTTTATATGAGAGATTCTATTGTTTCATATTCAAAGTTTAAGTGATTAAATATACCATTTCAATAGCGGTTCAAATTAAATTTTTATTCTCATAAAATCTTCTGCAATTATCACTTCACCAGGATATATTCTTTTACATTGTTCAGAAAGATCAACGCCATCACAGAGAGGATAAAAATGTGTTAATAAGATTTTTTTACAATTCGATTCTAATCCAATCTTCCCTGCAAGCGAAGGTGTGAGATGGCCCTTAACCTTTTTCCCATCAGGAAAAGAGCTTTCAAGAATAAAAAGATCCACATTCCATCCAAGCTCCACAAGGCTTTCACAATAATCAGTATCACCTGAGATAGCTATAGTTTTCCCATCTTCTAACTCAATCCTGAAGCCTATGCTTTGAGGCAAGTGTTCTACAACCTTCGGAAAAATTTTTATATCATTAAATTTAAATGGTTTCGAAGACCTTTCTACGATTTTTAACTGATAGGTATCCGGAGAAATCCATGTGCCATAGACCCTTTTTAATTTTTTAAAATAATCTTTAAAGCCATAACCACCAATTATTGTTAACTCCTTTTCCCTCGGTTTATCAGAATATTTACAAGCAAAAAGGAGAGATACAAGATCAGAGATATGATCAGGGTGGATATGTGTATATAGTAAAAGATCAAGCTCTCTGTATGTAATGCCAATCTTCAGTAGCTCCCTTAGTGATCCAGGCCCGCTGTCAATAAGGATTATGGATTGATTGGAGATTAGAATCATGCAAGGAGATCCCCTTCTTAGAGAGGGAATTCCCGTTCCAGAACCGATAATTATAATCTCAGCCATTTTTTAATTCTCCTTATTTCATAGAGTAATTTATTCTAATTTGAACGAATCAAAGATTGTCCTTTTTTAAAAATAAACCTTACTTCAGACTCTCATTGCGATGCAAAGCCTGCGGCAATCTCCTCTAAATTTTCATTCCGAGCAAGGCATGGAATATAAGAGATTGCCACGCACCCTCTGGGGCCTCGCAATGACTGATAAAGAAGGCTATTTTGAACCCTACCTCCTCAGTCTTTAAAAGACTTTTTCAGATGTCTCATTATTAATTATTGACAGTATATCCATTTTTTCTTAATTTTAAAATAATGAGTTTAGAAAGAGAATTCCTGTTAGAAATTGATGGATCATATGGAGAAGGCGGGGGACAGATTTTAAGGACATCCCTTGCTATATCCACTATACTTAATAGACCTGTTAAAATCATTAAAATAAGATCTAAACGAAAAAACCCAGGTCTTCAACCTCAACATCTAAAAGGAATAGAAGCACTCGTTCAGATTTCTGGTGCTAAAGCAGATGGTGTAATGCTTGGTTCTGAGTCAATAACCTTTATCCCAGGTAAGATTAAGCCAGGGCAATATTTTTTTGACATTGGAACAGCAGGTTCAGTGACCTTACTTCTTCAGACACTTATTTTACCTCTCTGCTTCACCGAAGGTAAGTCCAAATTAACTATTGTCGGCGGAACCCACGTTCAATGGAGTCCACCTTTTCATTACTTTTCATATATTTTATTCCCAATCTTAAGGCAAATGGGAATAAATATAAACTCAGGTATTGAAAGATGGGGATGGTATCCTAAAGGCGGTGGGGTGGTATGGGTTGAGATTGAGCCACCTAAAGAGATAAGACCCATTTTTCTTATGGAGAGGGGACCTTTAAAAAGGATAAAAGGGATTTCAGTCGTATGTAATTTAGAAAGGAACATAGCAGAAAGACAGAAAGATTATATAATCGATAGGGTTAAAAAAGTATTAAATCTTGATGTTGAAGATATAGAAGTTCAATATAATATCAAGGCAAGAGGAAAAGGATCTTTTCTATTTTTAGTTGTTGAATCTGAAAAATCGATAGCAGGATTTTCTTCTCTGGGAGAAAAGGGCAAAAAGGCAGAGGATGTAGCAGAAGAGGTCTTTATTTCTTTAAAAAATTATTTAGAATCAAATTGTGCAATCGACCCAAATCTTTCTGATCAACTTGTTCCGTTTATGGCCTTCGCTAATGGAAATTCTTGCCTTAGTACGAATAGGATTACTGAACACCTCTTAACAAATCTGTGGGTTATTGGTAAATTTTTAGATTTAAAGATCGTGAGGGTAGGCGAAAAAGGTAATCCAGGTAAAATAGAGATAATAAAAGAATAATTGGTCGGGGAGAGGAGATTTGAACTCCCGCCCTCTTGGTCCCGAACCAAGCGCGCTACCAGGCTGCGCTACTCCCCGATTTTTTTATTATTTTGATTATATTCTACATAGGCATATGCACTGTGATTATGGATTGATTCAAAATTTTCTGATTCGACTGTGAACCACGTAATATTTGGATCCTTCTTAAGCCGTTTTGCAATTTCTCTTACAACATCCTCCACAAACATTGGATTCTGATATGCCTTTTCAGTAACATATTTTTCATCAGGTCTTTTAAGTATAGAATAAAGGTCGCATGAAGCACACTCCTCAACAAGTTGAATTATATCTTCAATCCAAATAAACTTCTTGAAACGGAGATTGACCGTAACAATCGATCTTTGATTATGAGCCCCAAACTGACTTATCTCCTTAGAACATGGACAGACTGTAGTTATTGGAACAACCACACCAACATAGAAATCTTCAATCTCATTACTCGAACCACAGAAACGACAGTTATATTCCATCAAGCTTTTAGATTTTGTAACAGGTGCCTCTTTCTCTATAAAATAAGGAAATTCCACCTCTATGTGAGCGGATCTGGCCTTAAGTCTTTTCTTTACCTCCTTTAAAATCTTTGAAAAATTTTTCATAGCAATGTTGCCCTTATACTTATTTAGTATCTCAATAAATCGACTCATATGGGTTCCCTTAAATTTGTGAGGCAAATCAACATACATATTCACACTGGCAACGGTGTGCTGAATACCCTTCGCTTTATCCAATACAGTGATAGGATATCTAATATTCTTGACACCTACCTTATTGATTTCAATTTTTCTGTAATCCCTTTGGTTCTGGACATCATTCATTTTTTCCCCCCATAATAGGAAGCGCACGATGTTTCTGATTCCCATGTGGAAACTTTTTTTAGAACAACTCTGTATTTCTTCAAGTCCTTTTTCAATTTTATAAAAATGTATTTTGCAATGTTTTCAGATGATGGCTCTTTCTTCATGAAATAGGGGAGTTCATTTAAAAATTTATGATCAAACTCCTTTAATATATTATTCAACTTCTGTTTTAAGACCTCAAAATCCATGACAAGTCCTTCGCGGTTAAGTCTTTTTGATTCCACCGAGACCTCAACTTTCCAATTGTGTCCATGAAGTTGTTCACATTTTCCATGAAGATTCCTGAGACGATGTGCAGCAGAAAATTGAGATTTAACCATGATCTCAAACATCTATGGATTTCCTTTCTTTTCAATTAACCAACATAATTCTAACATCCATTACATTCGTGTTTGTTGGCCCAGTGATTAATAAGTCACCTAATCTCTCAAAAAAATGGTATGAATCATTATTACTTAGATAAAGAAATGGATTTAAACCCATGTGCCTTGCCCTTTCCATAGTTTTATAATCTGCGATTGCGCCGGCTGCATCGGTAGGCCCGTCTGTTCCATCAGTTCCACCGCTTAGTATTACCACTTTTTCCATTCCATCAATCTCCAATGCACATGTTAAAGCAAATTCTTGATTTCTACCACCCTTTCCTTTCCCTTTTATAACAACGGTTGTTTCACCTCCTGATAAAATACATGCTGGCTTAGCTATTGGATTCTGGGTTGAAATAATCTCCCTTGCAATAGCGATATGAAATCTTGCAACTTCTTTTGTATCACCAACTATAGAGGATGAAATTATAATGGAGTTAAAGCCTAAAGATAAGGCCTCGCTTTTTGCTGCGTTTAGGGCAAGTATATTAGAACCTATTATAAAATTAAAGACTCTTTCAAAGATCTTTTCATTGGGTTTTGGCGTCTCTCTGACTTTACCCTCAATTCCAAGAAGGATGTGATTTTTTATAGATTGAGGAACCTTATCGATGAGGTCATATCTTTTTAATACATCAAAGGCTTCCCCAAAGGTAGATGGGTCTGGGACTGTTGGGCCAGAAGCTACTATATCGAGACTATCTCCAACGACATCTGAGAGTATAAATGTTAAAATTGTTGATGGATAAGCCCATTTTGCAAACCATCCACCTTTGATTTCTGAAATATGTTTTCTTACAGTATTAATCTCTTTAATATCAGCCCCACAATCGAGAAGGAGTTTTGTTAGCACTCGTTTCTCCTCGATTGAGATTCCCTCACACGGAAGTGAAAAAAGTGAGGAACCGCCTCCTGAGACAAGAAATATTATAAGATCTTCAGGTCCTGTTTGCTTAAGAATTTCTTTGATTTTCTTCGATCCTTCGTATCCATTAAAGTCAGGCAATGGATGGCCTGCTTCTATAATTTTAATATATCTTAAAGGTATTGAATGCCCATACTTTGTTATTATCAAACCAGATGTTATTTTTTCTCCAAATATCTCCTCTATAGCCTTCGCCATTAAAGAGGATGCCTTACCAGCACCAAAAGTAAAAATCCTCCTATAGCCTTCAAGGTTTAATACCTTTTCAGATTTACCTTTCTCTTGAATAATCAGATTATTCTTTTCGATTTTAACAATCTCCTTAATTCTATTATAAGGATTTACTGCTGATAAAGCAGCACCAAAAATCCTTTTTGCAAATTCATGCATCTTTAGGAGTGAAGAATCTTTTAAAAAGGTATTCATTGTAAAATTTATAACTAAAATACTGCCTTAGTGTCAATAAATCTCTATTCTCATATTCTCATTAATAGTTAATAAAATTATGGACTATTTTTGAAGTATTCTGTTATATTATCTCCATGATGGAAGGGCAATTTAGGTATATACTAACAGTTTCAGAATTGACACAAGAGATAAAAGATATCTTGGAAATGGATTTTCCAGATCTTTGGGTTGAAGGCGAGGTTTCAAACATTCGTTTCCCATCTTCAGGTCATATATATTTTACATTGAAAGATGATTATAGTCAGATCAGAGCAGTTATATTTAGACTACAGGCCAAACCAATACGGTTTAATCTCGAAGATGGTCTTCACGTCATATGTCATGGAAGATTAAGCCTTTACGAAAAGAAGGGGGAATACCAGTTAATATTGGATTCGATTGAACCAAAGGGGATTGGAGCCCTTCAGCTGGCTTTTATACAACTCAAAGAGAAGCTTCAGAGAGAGGGTTTATTTGACACCGTTCATAAAAAGCCCCTTCCATATTTGCCCAAGAAAATAGGGATTATTACGTCACCTGTTGGAGCGGTTATAAGGGATATGATTCAAATTATTCATCGAAGGTTTGAGAATATGCATATAATCCTCTACCCTGTAAAGGTACAGGGAGAGGGAGCGTCAAAGGAGATATGCGAGGCAATAGAGTATTTTAATAAACAAGGAGAGGTTGATGTAATTATTCTTGGAAGAGGAGGAGGATCGCTTGAAGATCTTGCTCCATTTAATGAGGAGAATGTAGCAAGGGCAATATATAATTCTAAAATTCCAATAGTTTCAGCTGTAGGCCATGAAACAGACTATACTATTTCAGATTTCGTTGCTGATTTAAGGGCTCCAACAC
The DNA here is from genome assembly GCA_037443425.1 of Deltaproteobacteria bacterium. Taxonomy (GTDB): domain Bacteria; phylum Desulfobacterota; class BSN033; order BSN033; family UBA1163; genus JBBIOI01. The sequence goes on along the minus strand of JBBIOI010000019.1, from coordinate 9,791 downwards.
CTTCTGCAGCTGCAGAGCTCGTAGTTAAGGAGAAATACGAGATAAAAAAAACTTTAAAACATCTTAGTGAGCGGTTGGAGGGTGTTATTTTTAAGATCCTTGATGAGGAACGATCAGAAATTAATCACTTGAAGAGAAGATTGATAAGCCCTAAGAAGGAGGTTGAGGAATATTTTTTAAGAATAGATGACTTGATTAACAGGGCAAAGGTATTAGTCACATGGAATTTTAATAGAAAGAAGGAGAAACTGATACACCTAAAGGAAGGGCTCCTAATCAGGACTCCAAAAAGAAGGATTGAAAACTGGAGAATTCGACTTTCAGAAGATGAAAAGAGGATTTCCCAAAACTTTAAGCATATGATAGAAATAAAAAAACAGAAATTAGATGGAATTTTAGGGAAACTCAATTCCCTCAGTCCCCTCTCAATACTTCAGAGAGGTTATAGTATTACAAGAAAAATCCCTTCATTAAAGATTTTAACAGAGGCCAATCAAATAAACGCAGGCGAGAAGGTAGAGGTTAAACTCTATAAAGGAAAACTTTTTTGCGAGGTTGAAATAATAGAGGAATCTTGACGATAAATCCATTTACAAGATAAAATAACAAAAGGAGATAAAAATGTCACGGAAAGGAAAATTTGAAGAGGCACTAAATAAACTTGAAAAGATAGTATCAAAACTTGAAGATGGGGACATCACTCTTGAGGAGTCTTTAAAGCTTTTTGAAGAGGGTATTCGCCTTTCGAGGTTTTGCAATCAGAAGCTTGAGGAAGCAGAAAAGAAGATTGAGATTCTTCTCAAAAATAAAGAAGGTGAGATTAAACCTCAGGTATTTGATCCTTCGTTAAATTCTGGCCAGCTTCTTTCGAATGAATCTCTAAAAGAAATATCAGAAAAAGATTAAACCCTGATGGATATCAAAAGGTATCTTCAAGAAAAAAAGAAGATTATTGACGAAGCTTTGGAAAATTATTTTTCCCAATTTTCCTTGGAAAGTAAGAAAAATGATGTTCCATCCTCCTTGCTTAATGCAATTAAACACAGCCTATTTTCAGGGGGTAAAAGGATTCGTCCAATCCTCTGTATAAGTTCTTACGAAGCTGTAGGAGGCAAGGGTGATAAGGTTATACCCTTTGCCTGTGCCATAGAGATGATCCACACTTACTCTCTGATCCATGACGATCTTCCAGCCATTGATAATGATGATTTCAGAAGGGGCGTCCCTACATGTCATAAAGTGTTTGGGGAGGCTATAGGTATATTAGCAGGCGATGGTTTGCTAACCGAGGCATTTAAATTGATGAGTGCACCAACAAAGGATGGCGACAAAGGATTGATACTTGACTTGATACATGAAGTGGCTCATGCCTCAGGGATATCTGGAATGGTTGGAGGTCAAGTTGTGGATATTGAATCAGAGGGGAAAGAGGTGAATTTACCTACCATTCAATACATTCATACACATAAAACAGGGGCCCTTATCCTTGTTTCTATAAGGGTTGGGGCAAGGCTCGGTGGGGCAGATTCAGAAACTCTACAGGCATTTACCCTATATGGTGAAAAGGTAGGGTTGGCCTTTCAGATTATAGATGATATCTTAAATGTTGAAGGTGAATTTAGTCAACTCGGAAAAAAGACTGGAAGTGATATTATTAAAAAGAAGGCTACATATCCTGGACTACTTGGGCTCGAGGAATCGAAGAGAAAGGCTAAGGAGTTAATAGAGATGGCAATAGATTCTTTAAGTTCCTTCGGGTCTGAGGCTGATCCTTTAAGAGAAATTGCATGGTTCATGATTTCCAGAGAGTATTAAAGGATGAAAGGAATACTGGACAGAATAAAAACACCTTATGACCTAAAAGGGCTATCAATCGAGCAGTTAGAGAGACTTTGTCAGGAGATTCGAACGGAGATAATAGAGGTTGTTTCTAAAAATGGAGGACATCTCTCTTCAAATCTTGGTGTAGTAGAATTGACAGTTGCTATTCATTATGTATTTGATCTGCCGAGAGATAAACTGGTTTGGGATGTTGGCCATCAGAGTTATGCCCATAAATTATTGACAGGGAGGAAAGAATATTTCCATACCCTGAGACAATTTGAGGGGCTAAGTGGATTCCCAAAAAGGGAAGAAAGTCCTTATGATATGTTTGATTCAGGTCACAGTGGAACATCAATTTCTTCTGCCCTTGGAATGGCTGAAGCCCTCAGAAAAAAAGGCGAGAAAGGAAAGGTTTTAGCTGTAATAGGTGATGGATCATTGACCTCAGGTCTTGCCTACGAGGGCCTCAATCAAGTTGGTCACCTTGAGCGTGATCTTATCGTAATTCTCAATGATAATGAGATGTCAATCTCCCCCAATGTAGGGGCAATTTCGTCATATCTAAATCGTTTAATGACAGGACAATTTGTTAATCGATTTAGAAACGAGATTAAAACATTCTTGGAAACTCTTCCTGGTGTTGGCAAGTCAGTCTTTCGATTTGTTAAACAGGCAGAAGAGTCATTAAAGGGGTTATTCATGCCAGGATTACTTTTTGAAGAGCTTGGATTAAAATATATTGGTCCGATTGATGGGCATAGACTCGATTATTTGATAGAGACATTTCAAAATATTAAGAAATTAACAGGCCCAATTCTTGTCCATGTTATAACAAAGAAAGGAAAAGGGTATGGGCCTGCAGAGAGAAATCCTTCCCTTTTTCATAGTACTTCCCCATTCAGGATAGATACTGGAGAGCCTATAAAAGGACCAGAAAATAATCCCCCAACCTATACTGAAGTTTTTGGCCAAACACTTTGTAAACTTGCCAAAGAGAATGATAGGTTAATTGCCATTACCGCTGCAATGCAAACTGGAACAGGACTGGAGGAATTTTCCAGAAGATATCCTGATCGGTTCTATGATATAGGAATTGCCGAGCAACATGCAGTAACATTTGCAGCAGGTCTTGCCCTTGAAGGGATGCGACCAGTTGTTGCTATATATTCCACATTTCTTCAGAGGGCATATGATCAAATCGTTCAAGATGTATGTCTTCAGAATCTACCCGTTGTTTTTGCCCTTGATAGAGGGGGGATTGTGGGAGAGGATGGTCCTACACATCATGGACTTTTCGATTTTTCTTACCTAAGACACATACCAAATATTACTATTATGGTTCCTAAGGATGAAAATGAATTTCAACATATGATTAAAACAGCCCTTGAGTTACAGGGTCCAGTGGCTTTTAGATATCCGAGAGGGAGAAGTGTTGGTGTAAAGAGGGAAGAAGATCTTAGATCTATTGAAATAGGAAGAGGAGAACTATTAAGGGAAGGTAAAGATATTCTGATTTTAGCAATAGGCTCAACTGTTTATCCATCGATAAATGCGGCTCAGAGACTGAGTGAGATTGGAATCAGTGCCGCTGTTATAAATAGCAGGTTTTTAAAACCTTTAGATGAAAATCTAATATGTGAATGGGCAGAAAGGGTAGGGAAGATATTAACTGTTGAAGAAAATGTGATTAAAGGTGGATTCGGAAGCGCAATCCTTGAACTTCTTGAGGAAAGGGGGTTGTTTTCTATAAGGGTAAAGAGGCTTGGCATACCTGATATCTTTATTGAGCATGGTCCTCAATCGATACTAAGGGAAAAATATGGGATAGATGAAAAAGGCATCTTTAAGGCTGCAAAAGAGATTGTCCAAAAAGAAAGTTTATAAATCTTTATGTCAATGAAAAAAAAGGAGAGGATTGATAAGGTCCTTGTTGAAAGGGGTTTCGTTCAAAGCCGAGAAAGGGCAAGGGCCATTATAATGGAGGGTAAGGTTTTAGTAAATGGGAGATTAGTCGATAAACCAGGTTTACATATTGGAATTGAATCTGAGATTAAGCTTTGTGGAGAAGATAATAAATATGTTAGTCGAGGTGGTCTAAAACTCGAAGGGGCGATAAAGGCATTTGGGATAGACCCAAAAGGTAAGATTGTGCTTGATGTAGGTGCCTCGACCGGAGGCTTTACTGATTGTATCCTTCAGTTTGGTGCCCAAAAAGTCTATGCTGTTGATGTTGGATATGGACAACTCTCCTGGAAATTAAGAAATGATCCAAGGGTAGTAAATTTAGAGAGAAAAAATATTCGATATTTAAAAAAGGAAGAGATTGGGGAGGACGTAGACCTTATACTTATAGATACATCATTTATTTCCGTAGAAAAATTTCTCCCCCATATCCTTGAATTTTTAAGAGATGGAGGAGAGATTCTATGTCTTATAAAACCGCAATTTGAGGTAGGAAAGGGTGAAGTTGGTAAGGGAGGAGTTGTTAAAGATCCTTCCTTACACAAAAAGGTTATTGAAAGGATAACTAAATTTAGTGAGGCAATAGGGCTTAAAGTTAACGGAGTAGTTGAATCTCCTCTTTTGGGGCCAAAAGGGAATAAAGAATTTTTTATTTATTTAAAGAAAAGCGAAAGTGTTATAAGATGGGAATCCCAAGAAAACCTAAGCCAGCAAAGCTCTTTATGAGTTTAATAACATCAGAAGATAATATTATTCGAAAGGCAATGGGCGACCTATCAAATATTTATGGAGAGATAGATTTTATAAGTGAGAAACTTCCATTTAATTTCACTGATTATTACAAACGGGAGATGGGAGAAAATCTATTTAGACATTTCATAACTTTTAAAGATCTTATACCAATGGAAAGTCTACCCGATATTAAAAATGAGACCAATAGATTAGAAATGAAGTATGCCTCTTCAGATGGAAATAGACGATTAAATATTGACCCAGGTTATATATGTCCCTCCCATGTCATCCTAGCAACGACAAAAGGATATACGCATAGACCTTATTTGAGGGATGGGATATATGCAGATTTAACATTAATATTCAGAAATAAATCGTTTCGTCCGTTGGATTGGACATATCCTGATTATAGACAAGAAAGCATAATAATGCTATTTAACCGGTTGCGAAGGGATTACTTAGAGATTTTAAAAAAGGAGAAGAATGACTGATGTTAAAGTCGATGACAGGTTTTGGGAGGGCTGAAGGAGAAACCGGGTTAGGCAAGTTATATATAGAGGTTCGTTCTGTAAATCATCGCTATTGTGATATTAATGTAAAACTTCCTAAAAGACTTACTCCATTTGAAAATCGTATTAAGGAGATCATTCGATCGCAAATCTCAAGAGGAAGGATTGATGCTGTATTTAGATTAGAAAATATGTCAGAAGAAAAGGGGGAGCTCTATTTAGATCTCTCGCTGGCTGAGCAATATTATAAGGCATTACAACTCTTAAAGGAAAAATTAAAGCTTAAGGATGAGATAACCCTTCAAATGCTTGCATGTATAAAAGATCTAATCTCAATAAGAGAAGAGACAGTTGATATAGAGCCTTACTGGAAAGATATCGATTCAATATTGAAGAGATCATTAGAAGAGATGGATTTGATGAAAAGGAGGGAAGGAGAGTTTCTTGCAAAAGATATAGAGCAAAGGTTGGTTGAGATTGGAAGGGAATTAACAGTTATAAAAGAAAAGTTTCCTATCCGATTTGAAGCCTATCAAAAACGTATGAAGGAAAGGATAAAGCAGATTTTAAATGGAATAGAGATAGAACCGTTTCGTTTTGAACAGGAAGTTGCTCTGTTGGCTGAAAGGATGGATATAACGGAAGAGATTGTTAGAGTAGAGAGTCACCTTCTCCAATTTTTAAATCTTTTAGAATGTAAAGACTCTGTAGGCCGAAAAATGGAGTTTCTCCTCCAAGAGATTAATAGAGAAATAAACACCATCAGCTCAAAGGCAAACGATGCCGAGATTTCACAGATAGTGGTTAGAATTAAAAGTGAACTTGAAAAGATTCGTGAACAAGTACAAAATATTGAGTAAGGATAATGATCAAAGTAATTTCTTTAAGAGAAATTAAATAGAAAGGATTGATAAAGAGGGGATGGGGGGTGGACTTATATTTGTAGTTTCGGCTCCTTCTGGAACAGGGAAGACGACTTTAATAAAAAGGGTAATAAAAGAATTGTCTGGATTGAGATTCTCCATCTCCTACACAACCCGTAAACCAAGGGCAAACGAGAAGGATGGTGAGGATTACTATTTCATTTCACCAGAGGATTTTCAGAAGATGGTGGAAAAAGATGAATTCATAGAATGGGCAGAGGTTTTAGGAAACCGTTATGGGACGCCAAAGATAGATATTGATCAACTTAAATCGAGTGGACATGATTTAATATTAGATATAGACCCACAGGGAGCAAAGAAAGTCTTAAGGGATTTTAAAAACGCTATTTTGATTTATATATTTCCACCATCACCAAAATGTCTGAAAGAAAGACTTGAGAAGCGAGGACTTGATCCTGAAGAGATAATAAGGCTTCGCCTTTCAAATGTAAAAAATGAAATTAATGAGGCTTACTGGTATCATTATGTAATTATAAATGATGATATAGAGAATGCTGTTGAAAAACTCAAGGCTATTATAATTGCAGAGAGGTGTAAAAGTGAGAAAGAATTGGTAATAGAAGAAAATAAATATAAATGGGAGGAATATTATGGCAAGAATTACTGTTGAGGATTGCTTAAGAAAGGTTGAAAGCCGATTTGAGTTAGTCTTACTTGCTGCAAGAAGGGCTAAAATGATTATGAGAGGGGCTAAACCTCTCGTTGAATCGGATAATCGTCCAATAGTTACTGCCCTTCGTGAAGTAGCTGCAGGGAAAGTCAAGTTTATTGATCCAAAGGAGAAAAATAAACAGCAAGATTAGTGAGATCCTGTTAAATAAATTACATGAGGAATTATATTAAAGAAATAAACCATTAAAACTTAACAATTGGAACGGGATTCTTGTATTGATGAAATTAGCGTGTTATCATAATAGAAAGAATAAATTAAGAAAGGAATTTAAAAGTGGAAAGTAATGGATATCAAAAACAGGTAATGGCTATATATCAATTTATTAATGACCATCTATATTTCAACAGACCTGACGTCGAAATAAAAGGGGAAAGATATAATTCGGCAATTCTTTTTGGTTTAATAACAGGTTTAAAGAAAGGCAAGCAGTTGATTATAGGAGAGCCCGGTTTAGGAAAGACCACTTCTGCCGAATTTGTTTGCTCATTAATCTACCAATTTCCATTGGGTGTGATTTGGGGAAGTGAGGTTTCAGGCCACCCAGAGCAGACTGAAGAAAAGATTGTTGGAAGGCCTGATCTCGGGAAATTGAATCAGGGAGAGGAGGATGTTGTCTGGACAAATTTCTCTCAGGTACCTGTAAAGATTGTCGATGAGATAAATCGACTGCCTGAAACCAAACAGAGTATGATTCTCGATGGAGTAGACCGTGGAAATTGGGAATATCTAAACGAAATGATTATTAACGAAGAGTATTGTCTCTTTGCTACAGCAAACTATCAGGATGGGGGAACAAATACGATTATTGCCCCATTGATAGATCGATTTGATATGATGGTTGAGTCAAGATATCCAGGACCTAATCTTTCTTTCCTCATTGGAAAGGCAAGCAAGAAGGATCATCTTTTAAGACATCCAAAGTTTGAAAAGGACCTTCATAGAATACTTAAGTCAAAGATTTCCTATGAAAAGAAATTATTAAAGATGGAAGAGGTCTGTAATGCATTCGGAGAGTATATTTACGAAAAGATAGGTATAAAGACGCTTACCAAAAAGGATCGTGAACAAATAAGGGCTGAAATGGAAGGATTAGAAATGGACTTAGATGCGAGTGCCTTTGTTAGGATGTTACTTGCTGAATTGTCTTTTTGTGATAGATATGGGCAAAAAAGGGTTGTAGAGAACTGTGAAGAGGGTTGTCATTATACTGGATATCTCTGCCATCAAATAAAGAATTGTGCATCTAATAGATTACCTACCTCGATTAAACAATACGCACAAGGATTGGCATGGTTTCTTGAGGATTCCGAAATAGATATTGAACATATAAAGTCTGTAGCCCCATATGCACTGGCTCATCGAATTCAATGGAAGGATGAAGCTATCTCACAAAAAGAAAGGGCAAAGAGGGATGATCCATTTCCAATCTATCTGGCAAAAGAGGCTGTAAGGGTTGTGTCTCAAAGATATAGGGAACAGAGTGAACATCTAAAAGATGCCCTGGCAATTGGATCTAAGATCTTTCAAGGGGAATCACTGGAACCATTAGATGGTGATCATCCTATATATGGAGAGATAAAAAAGGATATCCAGTTTAGAAAAAATTGATAACAAACCTTTTAAAGAAAAGGCAATAGTATGAGCGAAGTATCTAAGAAAGATTTACAAAAAAGAATAGAGGGGCTAAGTATAAAAAATCCTTTTGGTGAATTTGATACCTTCCAGTTTAGAAAGGTCGAAATCCCTCTTGATAAGATTGTTCAGGATACTGAAGTGGTAATGGATAAGATTAGACTGGGGTATGAAAAACTTCTCGAAGAAGAGGCAAAGGAATTAGTCTGGATGGTCCAGTATAATACTATTATAAAGGCATATGAGCTTGCAGAAAAATACGTGAAAGAGATTGATTATTCAGCAGAAGATATTGAGGATTTCTGTTTCGCCTTAGAAAATACACATAAGATTCCATATCTTATTCCTGGCCCTGCAGGGATTTATATCTCTGCCTTATGTAATTGTGTGAAGGATGAAGAGATTAAACTTAAACTTTCTGAATTAAAGACAGAGATCAACCTGATTGGATTTAGACTCCCAAAGGGTAAGAGGCTTGTCATAGAGGGTGATACTGGAGACTTTACAGGGATAGGTCTTGAAGGTGGAGAATTGGTTGTTGAGGGTAATGCAAAGAATTGGACAGGGGCAGGGATGAGGAGTGGCAAGATTTTAGTAAAGAAGAATATAGGTCTTCATACTGGTGAATGGATGATGGGTGGAGAGATATATGTTGGTGGAAGGGTGAGGGGTCTTGGAAACATTGTGGAGGGAAAGGTTTTTGAGAGGGATAAGCTTATATATCCTGGGAAGGTTCGCTATCCAAATCTATATTATTAAAAAGTATTAAGTTTATATGGATAAAAGAAATCTCCAATCAATAATTGAAGAGGTCTGGCCAAAAGTAAAGAGAAAACATCTTTATCCTGAGATTCCAATTCCAAAGGTAGGAAAAGTTCAGGAAGAGATTAACGAAGGTGAGGATCAAGCTGTAGGTTTAGAGATAAAACAGAAACAGATTACAATCAATCCTACCTTTGTTTATAAAATGAAGGATAAGATGAAAGAGGAGCAGGTTATTGAGGCCCTTCTTGATCATGGTGTTGCTCATTACACTTTCTGTCCATGGGATTTTCAGACACATTTACTGCTTTATGCAGAGGCAAAAAAGATTGTCAATGATAAGGATCTGGCAAAGCAGGTGGCTGGATATTTTATGGATGTAATTACAGACACTTACTGCGTAAAGACAAAGCCAACAGAAATTCCCCAATTGCATAAAAACCTAAAGAAGGGAAAGGTTGAAGAAGTGATTGCCTCACTTTATCAAAAGATATGGGGAATCGATTTAGGAATTCCAGATTCTAATCTTAGTGGCTCAAAAAATGATGAGATTGTCAGGAGACTTGCAAGGATACCGTATCTTGATCGCTCTCGGTGGCCTGAAAGTATTCAAAAGTTTGCTCGCTCCATTAAGAGTCTACTTATGTATGAGAAAGAAGAACAGGAAAAACGCGGTGGGAATAAAGGGAATAATCCTCAGGGGGAACATAATCTTGATAATTATTCTTTTGAAGAGATTGACCAGGGATTAAG
>JBBIOI010000018.1:0-37376 GCA_037443425.1 Deltaproteobacteria bacterium | reverse complement strand
TAATCTGCATCCTACTCCTCTTTTTCTTTATGTCATTAAATATGAATGTTGGTCTTTCAATGGCCCTTTCGGGTTTTATAGGCCTCATATATCTTTTGGGTGTTGAACAGGCACTAAATGTACTTGGAAATGCACCTTTTAGAACTGCTGCGGCCTACACCATGAGTGTAATTCCACTTTTTGTCCTTATGGGAAATCTTTCTCTCTATGCTGGTGTTAGTAGCGACGTCTATAATACTGCTTATAAATTTTTTGGACATCTACCTGGCGGTCTTGCTATGGCAACTACAGTAGCATGTGCTGGCTTTGCAGCTACTTGTGGCTCAAGTGTTGCAACTGCAGTAACAATAGGCTCGGTTGCTATCCCTGAAATGACGAAATATAATTATGCCCCGTCACTTGCTGCAGGAAGCCTCGCTGCTGGTGGGACACTCGGTATTCTAATACCTCCAAGTATTGGATTCATTCTGTATTCAATGCTAACTGAGGAATCTATCGGGAAATTATTTATTGCTGGTATCCTGCCAGGCATCTTGTTAACCGCCTTATTTGTTGTTGCTATCTATATTCAGGTTCGTAAAAATCCTGGGTTAGGTCCGAGAGGTCCGGTCTCTACATTTAAAGAAAAGATAGAATCCCTTAAGGGTGTTGGAGGCGCTTTAGGACTATTCATTTTAGTAATTGGCGGACTATATGGTGGAATTTTTACCCCAACAGAGGCAGGAGGTATTGGGGCCTTCGGATCCTTCCTTCTTATGGTTTTAAGGAAAAAATTAAATTTTAAAAATATGGCCAACTGTCTTATGGATACAGGTAAGGTAACTGCAATGTGCTTTCTCATTTTACTCGGTGCAAATATATTTGGCTATTTTATGGCAGTAACACGCATACCTTCTGAGCTTGCAAAGCTTGCAATATCGCTTCCACTTCATCCTGTTCTCATATTGATATTTATATTGATTGTCTATCTATTTCTTGGCTGTATCGTTGATGCAATTGCTATGATTGTTTTAACAATCCCTATCTTTTACCCTGTTATTATAGAATTGGGTTTTAATTCTGTTTGGTTTGGTGTCATCGCTGTTATTGTTATGGAGATGGCACTTATAACACCACCTGTTGGAATGAATGTATTTGCAATTGCTGGTACGGCTGGAAACGTCCCGATGTATACTATCTTTAAAGGGATATTTCCATTTTTAATCGCAATGGTTGTTCTGCTTATTATCTTAATAATCTTTCCTCAACTGGCAACTTTTCTTCCAAATCTTATGACGTAAAAATTAAATCTTTATCCTTTTTAATGAAAGTTTTTCACCTGTCTTATAATACTCACCACGAACCGCAAGCTCTGCCTCCTCTTCAAACTCCTTAGTCCAAAATCCCAGCGAGTACCCATACCAGGGCCTTGACATCTTAAGCTCGGGAAGCCCCTCTTCTTTCCATATCTTTATTGCACGCTCCATAAATTCTTTCTTGGGTAAAGAGACTGGGGGATAATCCCATTTAGTTGTCGCATTTATCAGCATAGCAGATCCACCTATTCCCCCTGGATAAGGGTCCCTTTCCTCAGAAGGTGGAGCTAAAGAGGGATCAAGTTCTGAAATCATACCCTTTATTATTCGGACATCACGATCAGGTTGTACCCTCCATGCCAATGCCCAGTTAACTGACTCAACATCCCTCGCATCAATATCATCATCAACAACAATAACTATTTTTCGAACCGATGAAGCAGTAACAATCGCATTCAATACCTGCCAGGCCTGACTCGGATGATTCTTCTTAATACTTACTACTACAAAAGGCTGTGCACCACAATGCTCATATATAGCCACCTCGCTTACAGGTAGGCCACAATCAAACTTCAAAAATTTATAAAGAGATGCCTCCTCACCAATATGACGCATGACGCTTGACTCACTTGGTGGAAACTGACTTATAAAAACATTAAAAATCGGATTTCGACGATGTGCTATACATGTCACATTTAAATAAGGTCCTATTACTTCAGGGGCCATATAGCCAGTAAATTCGCCAAAAGGCCCTTCCCTCTCCAAAGAATCCGTAGGTAGATATCCCTCAATAACTATCTCAGAAGTAGCAGGCACCTCTATATCTACAGTCTTACATTTAACCAGCTCGATTGGCTCTCCTGCTATACCTCCTGCAATCGCATACTCATCAACCTCATACGGAAATCTAACTGTAGCACAATATCCAATAGCAGGAATAGTCCCAACAACTATTGCTGCCTCAAGGGGCCGTCCCATCCTGCGACATTTCTCCCAGCTAACCCTCAGATCCTTAAATGGAGGATTCATAATACCTACCCTTGTCTGACTCTTCACCATCCCCCTATAATTACCAACATTTCTAATCCCTGTCTCAGGGTCTTTACTAACCCAATTCGCAGCAGTAAAATAGGGTGCATTATCAAAACCTGGTGTTGATATTGGAACAGGAAACTCATCCAGCCCTCCATGCTCTAAGAGCCTATCACCAATATGGACCTCCTCCCAGACAGGACCAGAATCAACAATCACGGGTTCAACAGGGTTTGAACGAGCCCTGAGCCACTTCTCTGAAATCTCTTCTGGCTCGCACTTCATGCCTATTGCATAGACCTCACGATTAGCTGCATGTGATGCAACCAGAACAGATGAACTGTATCTTCTCCCTCTCGAATCAATAACATTCTCAAAGAGAAATGCCTTACGGTCTTTTGGTGGTAACCCCCTGAACTGACATCTTACCAATGGCATAAGCTCTGTATCTTTATTGATCTCGCGCCTTATCCTTATTAGTCTACCAGCCCTTTCAAGGGCCTCTATATGTTGTCTCAAGTCTTTGTAATAACTCATAACCAACCTCCCTATTTAATATCAGGTTTAATTTTTACCATTAATTTATTTGATTTGCAAATATTTGGAAGGTTGTTAGAATAGAATATATATGGAGGTAAAGTTAAAGGATATGGGTTATAGATTTAAACTTTTAAATCTTTTTTTGATAATGATTTCCATTAACCTCCTTGTATCATGCACGCACAAAGAGATAAAACCACAACCTACGGTCTTAGTTCCTCAAAAACCTGCTAAGGTTGCACTCGTATTGGGAGCAGGTTCTTCAAAAGGTTTTGCCCATGTTGGGGTTCTTAAAATCCTCGAGGCCAATAAGGTCCCGATTCATATGATTGTCGGAACAAGTGTTGGAAGCCTTGTCGGAGCTTTTTATGCTTATGGAATCGGGGCTTTCGATCTTCAAAAATTATCCTTCCAGATCGAACAAAAGGACATTGTTGATATAACATTTCCTGATAATGGTTTCATCAAAGGAGAAAAGCTTGAAGATTTTGTAAATAGAATACTTAAAAACACACCCATGGAGAAACTAAAGATCCCATTCTTTGCCGTTGCTACAGAGATTCAAAATGGTGAAGAGACCATATTTGGTAGAGGAAATACAGGACAGGCAGTAAGGGCAAGCTGTTCTATCCCCGGCGTTTTTAGACCGGTCAAGATCGGAGAAAGGTTCTATGTTGATGGTGGTGTGGTAAGTCCGGTTGCAGTGGATGCTGCAAAGAGAATGGGAGCCGACGTTGTAATAGCAGTGGATATCTCTTCAAGCCAAGAAAGAACACCTCCAGGTAATACGATTGAAACACTTCTTCATTCAATCAATATAATGTATTCGAAACTGGCATACATACAGATTTCAAAAGCAGATGTTGTAATACGACCAAGGGTCGCTCATATAAGCTCATCAGATTTTTCAAAGAGACATGAGGCTATCCTTGAAGGAGAGAAGGCTGCTTTGGAGGCCTTACCAAAGATTAACGAAATCCTTAATAATTTAAGAGTTGAGGGAAGACTCTAAAATCTTCCCGGAATAGTCGAATTACAGAATTTACATCTCCCATCTTCGATATGAATCTCTAATACATCAAGATGTGTCCTTCGTATTATCCTCCTCTGACACGAGTGGCAGTAAGTTGAATTAAAGTCATGACCAGGGACATTTCCGATATAGACATATCTCAGACCATTTCTCTTTGCAATCTCATAAGCAGATTCAAGTGTCGCAATTGGGGTTGGAAAAAGATCCATTAATTTGTAATTAGGAAAGAATCTTGTAAAATGAAGCGGTGTCTCTGGGCCCAGATTCTCCTTTATCCATCTACACATCTCATCAATAATTTTAGGATCATCATTTAAGGTTGGGATAATTAGATTTACGATTTCAAGCCATACATTTTCCCTCTTTACTGTTAAAATAGAATCAAGAACTGGTTTGAGTTCTGCTGAACATATATCTCTGTAGAATCGCTCACTAAATCCTTTAAGATCAATCTTTACAGCATCTAAAACTTTAAGCATTTCTAAGAGTGGCTCTCTGTTAATAAAACCATTTGAAACTATAGATGTCTTAATCCCATTCTTCTTTGCATCTAAAGATATATCATAAAGATATTCATAATAAACCGTTGGCTCTGTATAGGTGAATGAAATAGAATTGAGTCCGCTACGAATTGCTTTCTTTACGAGTTCAGACGGGGAAAAAGGATAGAAATTTAACTCTTCAATCGACTTTTGTGAAAGATGCCAGTTCTGACAGAATTTACACCTGAGATTACAGCTTGCACATGTTATACAGAGCCTGAAGTGGCCTGGGTAAAAATGATAGATGGGTGCCTTTTCAATTGGACCTATATCAACAACAGATGGCCTTCCATAAACAACGCTATATAACTTACCATTCAAATTCTCTCTATTTCTGCAGAATCCCCTTTTACCTTCTTTTATTATACACCTTCGCGGGCATAACTCACATTGAATACTTGATGAATCAATCTTTTTATAAAACATTGCCTCACGAAGGTATGGTATGAATTTATCCTCAAAGGCCTTAAACATTTGAAAACTTTTTTCTTTGGAGATAGGCGAGATTGCCTCGGTTTACCTCACAATGAAAATCTATTATCGATCAATTTAGACCTAAAATATCACGCACAATAAGATAAGCGCTTATGATCTCACCTTCGAGTCCAAGGTATGGAAAATTTTCCTTTCCAACGAAGAATATATTTTTTGAAATTTTATGCGAAATTATCCCTGCCCTCCAGTCAAAACCCCTCTCTTCCTTATAAATAAAGTGTGGGTAAGACCAGCATGATAGCTGTTTTTCACCCCATTCAAAGTCTACAAACTCGACATATTCTTCAAGGAAAGGGATTATATGATTTAAATGTGAAAAGAGATTCTTTTTAAAAGTCTCATCTGAAAAACATAGATCTTTATACGGGATTAACGCTTCGACTAAAAGTGCCCTTTTTCCCCTTGGGGACCAAAATTCATCACCAGCCGGGCTTAAATAAATATAAATCAGATTCCCTTTTTCATACGGTTTGTTAATGTCAAAGATTGAAACGAAAAGGTCTTTCATCCCTACAGGAACAACCTTTTCCTTAATACCAAGAAAGACAGGCATTATGGTATAATAAGGCTTAATCAGTTTATTGCCCTTTAAAAGAACTCTTTCACCATCCTGAATATATGAAATATTTTTAAAAGGATGATTAATAATTATAAACCTTGACTCCAAAACCCTTTCTCCTCCATCCAGACTGATAATAAACCTGTCTTTAATTCTTCTTTCAATCTTATCAATCCTCTCTACTTCTTGTATCCTTCCATCCATTGAACTAAATCTATCAATGATCTGTGAATATAATCTATCAATATCTATTGTTTTATCAATATCACCTAACCTTTTCATTAAATTATAGGCCGCTAAATATATTGAAGGCTCCTTTGGATAAAGGTTTCCATTAGCAATCAATTGAGCCTCAATAAATTTTTGAAATTCTTTTGAAAATACTGAAAGCCTTCTACCTATTGACTTCCTTTTGAAGAAGGACGAAATAAATTTTCCTAACAGGTTAGGCCTTCTCGCAGGGAAGAGATTTGGCGAAACATCTTTACTCTTTAAATTCTTTATAAGATCTCTAATATTTCTTAATTCGTCAAAGAATCTCTTTATTTCACCTAATTCATTTCTAAACTCCCTCTCCAATTCAACCCTAAATAAGGAAGCATCATCTGCCACATCTATTCTATTATCCGGAAGTAAAACCTGATAATGAACCACTGCTTCATCTTTTGAATCATTACTTGAATTCTTTCCAATGGGTTTTAAGGGAATATCCAATTCTTCAAAAATCCATTCTATAAGTGCCTTATTTAAATTTATTTCGGAAAAGTTTGAAAAAGGTATAAATCGATATCCTCCCCTCGAAACGATAGGCTTGTAAGCCTTTTCTTTTAAGATTAAGACTGAGAGATTCTTTTTTGCCATTAAACTTGCGGTAAAAAGACCACCGATTGCTGAACCTATTACAATGGCATCGTATCTCTCTATTTCTTCACTCATGACTTTACGATTATCACCCTCACCCACCCCTCATGCGTGAGAAGAGGAGGGGTTAGGTTGAATAGTTCAGACCGAGGGTTATTATAAAAATATGGAAGGGTTAAAGAAGAATTAAATAAATTCAATTGTCTCTTTTTCCTTTTCTGCCTTTATAATCTCACCTATGAGAAAGGCCTTCTCGCCCATGGAATTGAGCCTTTCTATAATCTCATCAGCCTCTTTTGCCTTGACAATAAGGACCATTCCTATTCCATTATTAAATATACGAAACATCTTATCCTCTGTTATATTCCCCTTTTCTTTAATGAAGCTGAATATAGGAGGAATATCCCATGAGCCACGATAGATAATTGCCTTGCACCCCTTTGGCAGAACACGGGGGATATTTTCGGTTAATCCTCCTCCAGTAATATGAGCAATGCCTCCTATGCGGAAGTCTCTTGTCAGGTTTAAAATCGTCTTAACATATATCTTTGTTGGCTTCAAAAGCTCTTCGCCAAGTATCTCTCCAATGTCTTCAACCCTCTCATTGAGGCTCATCTTGTAATAATCAATTAAAAGTTTTCTAACAAGTGAATATCCATTACTATGAAGCCCACTTGAAGCAAGGCCTATTAACTTATCTCCTACAGTAATCTCAGAGCCATCTATTAATTGACTATCTTCAACAATCCCAACAGCAAAACCCGCAAGATCATATTCACCTTCTTTATAGAATCCAGGCATCTCGGCTGTTTCTCCCCCTATTAGAGAGCACTCTGCCTCTAAGCAACCTTTTACAATGCCTTCGATTACAATCTTTGCCTTCTCGATATCGAGTTTTGATGTTGCTAAGTAGTCGAGCATAAACAGTGGCTTTGCCCCACTTACAATAATATCATTTACACACATTGCAACAAGGTCAATCCCAACAGTGTCATGTTTATCCATCATAAATGCTATCTTCAATTTTGTACCTACACCATCTGTGGAAGAAACGATAATAGGTCTTTTATACCTCTCTAAATTTAATGAAATACAACCTGAAAAACCCCCAATCTTTGTTAGCACCTCTGGTCGAAATGTAGACTCAACCAGAGGCTTAATCATTTGAACAAAGGTATTCCCCTTCTCTATATCTACCCCTGCATCCTTGTATGAAACAGTTTTCTTCTCCAAACTTATCACCCCTTGATTTATTTTAAAATTAATTCATAAGCCATAAAAAGTCAATCTTTAAAAGACTCCAGAAAAAGTCTTTGAAATACTGGATAGGGAGGGTTCAAAACTGCCCTTTTTTATCAGTCATTGCGAGCCTGAAGGGGTGGCAATCTCATAGATTCCTCGCTCTACTCGGAATGACAATTTTAAAGATTACTTCGGCTTCACCCCGCAATGATAATCTTAAATCGTTCAATTTATATAAGAATTAAAGCTGTCATTCCTGCGAAAGCAAGGAATACAGGAAAAAGAAAAACATTTAAAAACAGCAGGATTCTCAAGCAATCGGAGCCAAAGTAGAAGGGAGTGAGCTTGAAGATTTAGATTTATAATGTTAATTTTTTAATTGAATCTCGCTTTTAAGCTTATCTTTAAAGTTTCGTAGCCTAACGGGGAATGCCCGATTCCAAGAAGATAAAGCTTAACACTGAATTCATATTTTTAGATTATGAG
Organism: Deltaproteobacteria bacterium; assembly: GCA_037443425.1. Lineage (GTDB taxonomy): Bacteria > Desulfobacterota > BSN033 > BSN033 > UBA1163 > JBBIOI01. The sequence goes on along the minus strand of JBBIOI010000018.1, from coordinate 29,291 downwards.
AATAGAAGAATTTGATTACACACTTCCCAAATCCTTAATAGCCCAATACCCACTTCCTAAAAGGGATGAGTCCCGTTTGATGGTTATTAATCGAAAAACTGGCTCAATCGAACATAAAATGTTTAGGGATTTAATTAATTACCTTAATCCTGGGGATCTTCTTGTAGTAAATAACTCAAAGGTTATTCCTGCAAGACTCATTGGAAAAACTGAAAAAGGGACAAAAGTAGAATTTTTGGTTATTCTTAAAGGGAATGGAAAGTCTCATGAATTTGAAGTCCTTATAAAGAAATCAAAAAAGATTAAGCCCGGTACCCGACTACATATAGGAGACGATATATATGCAGAATTAAAAGAGGTGCGTTATGGAAGGGGAAAGGTCTCTTTTTCAGGGTCTGAAAATATCATAGATATATTGAATAGATTTGGACATATCCCGCTGCCCCCATATATTAAGAGAGTCGATGAAGCCCTGGATAAAGAGCGCTATCAGACCATATTTGCTGAGCACAATGGATCAATAGCTTCACCAACAGCGGCCCTTCATTTCAGTGAGGAACTTCTTAGTGAGATAAATAAAAATGATATTAAGGTAGTAAAGATTACGCTTCATGTTGGTGTTGGAACCTTTGCACCAATTAAATCTGAAAATATTGAGAACCACGAGATGGAAGCTGAATGGGCAGAAGTAACAGAAGAGGTTGCTAAAGCTATAAATGAAACAAAAGAAAAAGGTTTTAGGGTAATATCTGTTGGAACAACTACAACACGTGCACTTGAATCATTTATAGATCATGATGGTAATGTTAAGTCAGGAACAGATTTTACTTCAATCTTTATATATCCACCATTCAATTTTCGTGTAATTGATGGATTAATCACAAATTTTCATTTACCAAAATCAACACCCTTACTTCTTGTTTCTGCATTCGCTGGAAAAGACTTAATCTTTGAGGCATATAGAAAGGCAATTGAGAAAGGATACCGTTTTTATAGTTACGGTGATGCCATGCTTATCCTATGATGGAGTTATAAAAATCTTATGGCATTTAAGTTTGAGGTCTTAAAGAAAGATATATCGTCTCGAGCCAGGCTTGGAAGAATCGATACAAACCATGGCTCATTTCAGACACCTGCCTTTCTGCCTGTTGGAACACAGGGGAGTGTAAAATCACTCACCCCCGAAGAACTTATCGAGTTAAATGTGGAAGCTATACTAAGCAACACTTATCATCTTTACCTAAGGCCTGGTCATGAAATTATAAAGAGACTTGGTGGACTACACAGATTCATTCACTGGGATAGACCCATTCTGACAGATAGTGGAGGATATCAAATCTATAGCCTTGGAGATTTAAGGAAAATAACCGAAGAAGGGGTGATCTTTCAATCCCATCTGGATGGATCCACCCATCTTCTTAGCCCTGAAAAGGTAATGGAGATCCAGGAGGCCTTTGGTTCAGATATTGCAATGGTCCTTGATGAATGCATCCCTTATCCAGCAACATATGAATATGTAAAAAAATCTATAGAACTTACGACCCGATGGGCAGAAAGATGCCTGAATAAGAAACTCGATAACGGCTCTGCCCTCTTTGCAATCATCCAGGGAGGGATATATAAAGATCTTAGAGAGAAAAGTGCAACCGAATTGATTGAGCTCGGTTTTGATGGATACGCAATAGGTGGATTAAGTGTTGGCGAACCTAAATCCATAATGAAAGAGGTTATAGAATGGACAATCCCATCAATACCCGAAGAATTTCCGCGTTATTTAATGGGTGTAGGCACGCCCGAAGATATTGTAGAGGCAGTAATGCTTGGTGTTGACCTATTTGATTGTGTCCTTCCAACAAGAAATGCCAGAAATGGGACATTATTTACATCTAAGGGTAAATTGTCAATTAAACAGGCAAGATATATTGAAGATCAAAGACCTATCGACGAATCATGTAACTGCTATACATGCAAAAATTATTCACGTGCATATCTAAGACACCTTTATATGTCAAAAGAAATACTATCTCCGAGGTTGAATACTATACATAATTTATATTATTATATTAATTTAATGGAAAGGATAAGAGAATCTATCAAGAATGGTACATTTACGGAATTTTATAACTCTTTTGTAAAAAGCCAGGATAACCTGGAGGAAATTGATCAATAGAATATAAAAAATTTTAAAGGAGGATTCTATGTGGGATACCATAGTATATGCCATGGGAACACAACCCGGCGGAGGGGGTGGCGGTCAAGGAGGCTCACAGTTTTTGAGTTTCTTGCCGATCATCCTTATATTTGTAATCTTTTATTTTCTCCTTATCAGGCCCCAACAGAAAAGGGCAAAAGAGCACAGGACGTTACTTCAGAATCTTAAGGTTGGAGACAATATACTTACAAGCGGTGGAATATATGGTCGGATAACAGGGATAAAAGATGATAAAATCACTGTTGAAATCTCTGATAAGGTTAGGGTTAAGGTAAATCGTGGTCACATTGCAGGTGTCGTGAAACAGGATGTCCTAAAAGGTGATTGATTATTGAATAAGGACTTTATCTGTGTAAAAATATATACTCCTTGCTCTAAACATGGTTTTAGGGCTATAAATCCGTGAGGAGGTAAAGATGAGAAAATATGAGACAATATTTATCTTAGATCCAGATCTCGAGGAACAGGATGCTCAGAATGTTATTGAAAAGGTAAAAGGAATAATCAGCCAGGGAAATGGAGAGATTATCAGAATCGAAGATTGGGGAAAAAGAAAACTTGCATATAAGGTAAAAAAGAAGACAAAAGGTCATTACGTACTGCTCCACTTTTCAGGTCAACCTTCCCTCTTAAACGAACTTGAAAGAAATTTTAGAGTTATGGATTCTGTCATAAAGTATCAGTCTGTAAGGTTAGACGAACGTCGTATGTCAAAAGAGATAACGATCCCAGAAGAACTTCCAGAGGAAGAGTTTTTAGAGGCTTAGGAAATTATTATGGTTTCCTACAACTTTGTGGTCCTTTCAGGGAAGATTGCAACTTCTCCAAGGCAACAATACAGGCCTGATGGGTCAAAGGTGATAGAGTTTCCGTTAGAATTAAATGATATAAATGGGAAGGATAAGAAGCGAGGCAAAATTAATATCGTTGCCATGGGAAAACTTGCTGAAAAAAAGTCTGAAATACTTATATGTGGCGCGCATCTTCTGGTTAAAGGCCGTCTCAATCAGAGATCATGGAATACACCTCAGGGCCAGAAAAGAACATCTTTTGAGATCATCGCAACCGATCTAAAACCAATAAAAGATATTAAAAATCAAAAAGTCAAAGGAGAGAAATGATGAAAAAGCCTGTAGAAAAACCACAAACACCGCCCGCACCAGATAAGAAAAAGAAACCGTTCTTAAAAAGAAAGGTCTGTAGGTTTTGCACAGATAAAAATCTTATTATTGATTATAAAAACCCGAAGATCCTCAAATATTTTATAACAGAGAGAGGGAAAATAATTCCAAGAAGGATATCTGGAAACTGTGCAAAACATCAAAGAGAGGTTACACTGGCTATTAAGAGGGCAAGAAACATTGCCATTCTTCCATTTACAACTGCAGTAAGTTGATTTGAAAAAGATATTATTATAATTTTCGCATAAGGAGGTAATTCATGCAGGTTATTTTACTCGAAGATATCCCCTCTCTTGGTAAGATGGGAGATATGGTGAAGGTATCGGATGGTTATGGAAGAAATTATCTGCTTCCACAAAAGAAGGCCATCCTTGCTACAGAGAAGAATATTAAGGAACTTGAGCATAAAAAGAGACTTATCCAGCAGAAAATAGGGAAACAGAAGAAGGATGCAGAATCACTTGCCCAGAAGATTGAAGGACTAACTTGCACTTTTAATAAATCTGTAGGAGAAAGCGGTAAGATCTTTGGTGCAATAACTTCCATGGATATAGAGGATTTTCTAAAGAAGAATGGGATTGAAATCGATCGTAAAAAGATTCATCTGGAGGAACCCATAAAGAATCTTGGGATGTATAAAGTCCCTATAAAACTGCATCCCGAGGTCGTGGCAAACCTTAAGGTTTGGGTTACTGAGGGTTGATCAAGGATGAATAACACAGAGTTTTCCTCCCATAAACTACCTCCCCAGAATATTGAGGCAGAACAGTCTGTCCTGGGAGGAATTTTAATAGAAAATAAGGCCATCAACAGGGTCATGGAGATCCTGACCGAAGATGACTTCTATCGTGAGGCACATCGAAAGATCTACAGTGCCATCATAAATCTATCTGAAAGAGATGAGCCTGCTGACCTTATTACCCTAACCAATGAACTTAAAAGGATGAATCAGCTCGAATCTGTTGGAGGTGCATCATACATTGCATCCCTCATAGATTCTGTCCCTACAGCCGCAAATATTGAGTATTACGCAAGGATAGTTAAAGAAAAGTCGATTCTCAGAAGATTGATTCAAACCTCAACAGAGATAATAACCCAGTGCTATGAAGAACAGGGAGATGTTGAAGCCTTTCTTGACGAGGCCGAAAGGGCAATATTTGAGATTTCAGAGAGGCGAATAAAGCCATCTTTTTATCCCATCAGAGAAATAGTAAAGAGCAGTTTTAAAACAATTGAGAGGCTATATGAGAAGAAGGAACTCGTTACAGGTGTCCCATCAGGATTTAAAGAACTCGACCAGAAGACAGCAGGATTTCAGCCCTCGGATCTAATAATTGTTGCAGGAAGACCAAGTATGGGCAAAACAGCATTCTGCCTGAATCTTGCACAGTATGCAGCTATAGAGAAGAGGATTCCTGTTGCCATCTTTTCGCTTGAAATGTCAAAGGAACAGCTTGTCCTTCGAATGCTCTGTTCTGAGGCAATGGTAGAGGGAACACGCCTCAGGACAGGCTTTCTTCATGAAAGCGATTGGCCAAAACTTACACTTGCAGCAGGTAATCTCTCGGACGCACCTATCTTTATTGATGATACCCCTGCCCTTTCAATACTTGAACTAAGGGCAAAGGCTCGTCGACTAAATGCAGAGCATGGGCTTGGCATGATCATTATAGACTACTTACAGCTCATGAGAGGAAGGTCAAAGGCAGAGAGCCGCCAGCAAGAGATATCTGAGATTTCTCGTTCACTTAAGGCCCTGGCAAAGGAGTTAAATATCCCTGTGATAGCTGTTTCACAGTTGAGTAGAAAAACAGAGGAGCGGACAGGAAATCGACCCCAACTCTCTGATCTCAGAGAATCAGGAGCAATTGAGCAGGATGCTGACCTTATCCTTTTCCTCTATCGTGATGAGGTATATAATCGTTCTGAAGACAATCCAAATCGGGGTAAGGCAGAGGTAATCATTGGAAAACAACGAAACGGTCCCACTGGGAAGATTGAACTTGCATATCTTGATAAGTTTACAACATTCAAAGATCTTTACAGAGGGGACTCTGAGACTTTTTTTGAATAGCTTTCGGTTTTCAGGAAGGCTTGATGAATCTCCCTAATATATTAACCTTGATAAGGGTTCTATTAATCCCTGTCTTTGTCATCCTTATTATCAATAAATCCTTTTTAAGCGCACTTATTACCTTCGGCATAGCAGGCCTCACAGATGGACTTGATGGTCTTATAGCTCGCATTACACACCAGAGGACCGAGATTGGCTCATACCTTGACCCCATAGCTGATAAACTCCTTCTTTCATCTGCATTCGTTACCCTTGCCATTATCGAAATACTCCCAAGCTGGCTCTCTGTTATTGTTATAACTCGTGATGTAATCATACTCATTGGATTTATTGTCCTTGTGCTCTTAAACCATAAGCCCAAGATTCAGCCAAGTATTGCAAGCAAGATAACAACCGACTTTCAAATTGCCACAGTCCTTGTAACACTTCTGAAAGATTATTATCCGATATTTAACGACCTATCAACCTTCATAATATATGGGACAATATTTTTTACTATCATATCTGGCTTCCACTATATTTATATAGGGACAAAACTTTTAAATGAAAAAGCATAAAAGGAGGCATCATGTCTACAATAATCAATGTCATAGGAAGAGAGATTCTTGATTCGAGGGGAAATCCAACTGTCGAGGCAGAGGTTATCCTTGAAAGCGGCCACTCAGGATTGGCAGCCGTTCCTTCAGGGGCATCAACAGGTAGCCACGAAGCCCTCGAGCTAAGAGACGAGGACCCAAAACGCTATCTTGGCAGAGGGGTTAAGAAGGCCGTTAAAAATATTAATAATATTATCGCACCAAAACTTCTGGGAAATGATGTTCTTGATCAGACAGGGATTGACAGGGTGATGATTCAACTGGATGGAACATCAAATAAGTCTAAACTCGGGGCAAATGCAATCCTTGCAGTCTCTTTAGCCTGTGCAAAGGCCTCTGCAAATTATCTTGGGATTCCTTTGTTTCGATACATTGGTGGTTTAACAGCAAACGCCCTTCCAGTTCCGCTTATGAATATACTAAATGGGGGAGTTCATGCAGACAATAATTTAGACCTCCAGGAATTCATGATAGCCCCTATTGGAGCAAAGACCTTTAGCGATGGGCTTCGTATGGCAGTAGAGGTTTATCATAACCTTAAGTCAGTTCTAAAGAAGAAGGGTTTCAGGACATCGGTTGGTGACGAAGGAGGATTTGCACCCGATCTTAACTCTAATGAAGAAGCCTTTCATTTAATCGTTGAGGCAATCAGGTCAGCTGGCTATCGACCAGGATTAGATATCTCACTTGCAATCGATTCTGCAGCCACAGAACTATATAAAGATGGCTTCTACCATTTTGAAGCAGATGAGAAAAAGAAGAAATCTTCATCTGAAATGATAGATTACTATGAATCACTCATAAATAAATATCCGATTATATCAATCGAGGATGGACTTTCAGAGGATGACTGGAAAGGCTGGAAAGAGATGACTAAAAGACTTGGCAATAAGGTTCAACTTGTTGGCGATGATATCTTTGTTACAAATAAGAAACGTCTTTTAAAGGGGATAAGAGATGGTGTGGCAAATGCAATCTTGATTAAGCTGAATCAAATAGGAACTCTAAGTGAAACACTTGAGGTCATAAGGATTGCAAAACTTGCTGGTTATAAGACCATCATATCACACCGCTCTGGCGAGACCGAGGACACAACAATCTCAGACCTTGCTGTGGGGACATCTGCCTATCAGATAAAGACAGGCGCACCTTCAAGGACAGACCGAGTGGCTAAGTATAATCAGCTTATAAGGATTGAAGAGGCTCTCGGTGATAGTGCGATATTTGGAGAGGTTAAATAGATTATTTGGAGAGGAAATTATATGAAGATTTTAAATTTGAACAGAAAAACAATCTTATTTCTATTACTGATATCTACACTCCTCATTGGTCTGGCTGAAGCTCAGCAAAAAGACTTTACTCCTGTTGAAGGCCAACCAGGAAAGGATGTGATGTGGCTTCCAACAGCTCCAGCACTTGTAGAGAAGATGCTCGATCTTGCAAATGTGAGCCCCAAAGATTATGTCATTGACCTTGGCTCTGGTGATGGACGATTGGTCATAGCTGCAGCAAAAAGGGGGGCACGGGCACTTGGAATTGAATACGACCCTGATATGGTAGAACTATCTAAGAGAAATGCAGAAAAGGAAGGTGTCTCAGATAGGGCAAAATTTATTAGGGCAGATATTTTTGAGAGTGATTTCTCACAGGCAACGGTTATAACGATGTTTCTATTGCCAGAGCTGAATTTGAGGTTACGTCCTCAAATCCTTAAGCTTAAACCAGGTACTCGTATTGTATCAAATACATTTGACATGGGAGAATGGGTGCCTGACGAAGTGGTTAACCTCAGAGACGGATGGGACTGCACATACTACTGTAGTGCACTTCTCTGGATTGTGCCTGCAAATGTTGAAGGAAGATGGAGATTTATGGATGGTGAACTGATTATAAATCAAAAGTTTCAAAAAATATCAGGGCTCTTTAAGTCAGGCTCAAAGATTATCTCAATTAGTAATGGGCATATAAGGGGAGAAGAGATAAATTTCAATCTGGGAAACATAGAGTATAAAGGTCTGATAGGTAGTAATACCATGGAAGGAAATTTTAGGGCTGGGAGAAAGACAGGCAAATGGACCGCTACAAAGGTAACAAATTAGGAATGAGGATAAGAAAGAGGCAATGGGTGAAGGTTAAGCGTCGGGTTTAGGAATGCAGGTCTTCTCTTTCAAGATTTCCTTATTGATTATGGGACTTAGCGGGATGGTTTCACAGATTATCCTCCTTCGTGAATTACTTGTGTCATTTTTTGGAAATGAATTAACCCTCGGAATCATCATTGCTAACTTTCTAATCCTCGAGGCAGTGGGCTCCTTCTATGTAGGAAGATCGGTTGAAATTAAAAAAAGGAAGATAGAGATATACGTACTTTTTCAATTAATATTTTCAATATCCCTTCCCGTAGCAATCTACCTTTCTCGATTATCAAAAAATATTATCATATCTATTCATGGAGAATACATGGGATTCTTACCCATATTATATTCATCTTTTTTGATCTTACTTCCTGTTGCAATACCCCATGGCGCCCTCTTTACATATGGATGTAAACTCTATGCGCAATTTCTTAGCGAAGATGCCTCATCCATTGGTAAAGTATATGTAATGGAAACAATAGGCTCAATCCTTGGAGGTTTTCTTATCACATTCATTATGATTCAATACCTCACCTCTTTTGAGATTGCATTTATAGTATCTTTGATAAACTCCCTCATTTCGCTGTTTATATTATGGGAAGCTAAGGTCGCATCATATGACAGAATAAAAAAAAATCTTTTCTGGATATCTGCCATCCTCACCACTGCCTTTGCCTTAATACTTTTTACACCAATCTCTGAAAGTATACATCTCTCATCTATTAAATCGCAATGGAAGGGGCTAAACCCTATTCATAATGAAAATTCCATATACGGAAATATTACTGTAACGAAGAGAGGTGAGCAGTTGACATTCTATACAAATGGCGTTCCTACAATTACAACACCAGTACCTGATATTGCATCAATAGAAGACCTCGTTCACTTCGCAATGCTATCACATGAGAATCCCCAATCTGTTTTAATTTTAAGTGGTGGTGCAGGTGGAATGATTTATGAAATCTTAAAATATCCTATAAGGCGTCTGGATTATGTAGAGCTTGATCCACTATTACTTAAACTTGTCCAGAAATTTCCAACTCCAGTAACTCAATATGAACTACATGATCAAAGGGTAAGGATACACTATACAGATGGAAGTTTCTTTGTTAAAAAGACAAACGAAAGCTATGATATAATTTTTATCGGTCTTTCTGCGCCCCATGAACTACAAACAAACAGACTATTTTCACATGAATTTTTTTCTACTGTCCAGAAAAAGTTAGCCTCTGAGGGGATTGTTGTTCTTATGCTTCCTGGATCTCTTACCTATATAAGCCCTGAGCTTAAGGATTTAAATGGATGTATATGGGATACATTAAAAGCTGTTTTTCGTTCAGTAAAGATAATCCCAGGTGAAACAAATATCTATCTTTCATCAAATTCAGATAAAACAAATAACTTAACACCCGATTATATGATCAGAGCCTTACAGGAAAGGAAGATAAAAACAAGTTTAATCACAAAAAGTTACATTGAATATCGACTAAACGAAAGATGGCAAAACTGGTTCGAAAAATCGATGCAGGGACGAAAGTTTCGCCTAAATTCAGATTTTCATCCTGTGGCAGTGTTTTTAAATCTATCTTATTGGAATTCCCTGTTTTCGTCTTACCTTGTAAAGATTTTTAAATGGTTTGAAGGCTTAAGCTTAAAATTGACAGGATCAATCATAGCTATCTTTACAATCCTTTTCTCCTTAATCTTTTTTAAAAAACCCATCATTTCAAAATATTCTCTTCCATATGCAATATTCACATCAGGCATTACTGATATGATTCTTCATCTAACAATTATATTGACATTTCAGACCTTCTATGGATACCTTTATCACCAGATAGGGCTTCTTGTAACTTTGTTCATGGTTGGGGCTGCCTTAAGTTGTCTTTATATCACAAAAAATCTTAGCAGTATAAAAAATGGTGCTTCAATATTTTTAATTCTCGAATCCTGGGTCATTGTCTTTTCTCTGCTTCTTCCATTAATCTTTTTAATCCCTTCTTATCATCTTGAGAAGACAGGGGTATATTATCTTCTTTATTGCATATTTCTTATAACTTCTTTTCTATGTGGAACGCTTGTGGGTTTTCAATTTCCTATGGCTACAAAGATTTATCTCGATTCTCACTTAAAAAAGGGGATATTCGGGCAAACCGCGGGATTACTCTACGGAGCTGATTTATTGGGAGGCTTTTTTGGAGGATTGCTTGGTGGAATTTTCTTTTTACCAATCCTTGGTCTTAAAGATACATGTATCTTTATGGCTTTAATTAAAGCAAGTAGCCTCTTTCTTTTCCTGATCTTTACAAAACTACAGAAATAAATTCAAGATTCTCATTGCGAAGCGAAGTCGAAGTGCTCTCTTTCAAATTGTCATTCCGAGCTTTTCCCATCTGTCATTCCGAGCGAAGCGAGGAATCTATGGAATTCCCTCCGCATCAAGTGGGGGAGCTCTCAATGACTTATAAACAGAGGCACCCTCACTTCTTTCTAACTTCTCTCCACCAGATTGGAATAAGTGTTGAATGTTCCCTCATAGGGGTATAATATAAGCCATTCTGAATCCCAGTATATGCAAACAGTCTTCTTCCAAGACCAGAGATCACTACATTTGATGGAACTCCTTTTCCAATTATTTTTGAACGGTCTGAAAGGTCAATTTTGGGTCCCCCTAAATCATTCTCCCTGTTTAGGTTAAAAATTGGATTTCCGGTTCTAAAATTCAAAGCATAAAGCCTTGCAATCCCCTGTTTATCCTGTGTAGGGGTAAATGTTGTAAAATATATGACTCCAAATGCAATCACAGGTGATGAAAGTATCTTCTCTCCACTATTTATTAAGTTAATAAACCAACCGTCTTTATTTGCCAGGTTTTCAACCGTACCAAGTGTTTTTGTAAGGTCTGCAAGACTATCTTCTGTGACAACAGTATTTTGACCCTTATCTACGAAGGCATAAAATTTATCTGAATTTTTCTTATCCAGTATGTTATCCCTATCACCAGTCCCGAAAAATACAATTGCACTGCCATCTTTTTCAATCGTTACCTCAGGTCTGTTAAATATCTTTCGTTTACTACTACCCATAAAATTATGATTTGCATTAAAAGTTATTCTTCCTGACCAGCTCTTTGGGTCAGTCCCTCTTAGGTCGAACTTCCAGAGCCTGCCACCAAGGTCACCAACATAAAGCCTGTCTATGTATCCATCTCCATTTAAATCAACCCGAGAAACATCACTGGGTATACTATATTTCATATTAGAATCCCTTTCATAATCCCATCGCCATACTTGTTCTCCTGTTAATAAATCGACCATATAGACTGCCCTACCCTTTTTATCCTCTGAAGTTTGATTCCTCTGATTATGATTTTCATCATAGCCACCAGCAAATATACAGACCACCTTTGTCTGTTTTCCATATTTAATCTTCCCAAATTGAGGTGTTGACCATGTCTGACCGAGCTCGGAAAATCCTGTCATCTCAGGTCCAATCTTCCAGAGAAATTTTGGGCTTTCAGGATTTGTAACATCGAGTGCATAATAATAACTACCCCCTCTTCCTAAACCAAAAACCATAATCTTCTGTGTTTTTGTGATATAAACCTTTGGAGACCCGTCAATAAAATACTTAATTCCCCTGGCATTGGGTAATTCTTTTAATCGAGAAAGTAATTCAAAAGGTATGAATCCCCAGAGCTCCTCACCGGTCTTACTATCAAAGGCATGAAGCATACCATCATTTGCTCCAACATACATAACCGATTTAGAATTTTCATAAGGGATTACAAGTGGTCTTGAATTTGTTATTGATCCAAGAAGCCATCTTCTCTTTATCAGGTTTCCTTTTTTATCCCTTTTACCATATGAGTCGTATCCATGGACATACTGAATTATCTTTTCTCTCTCTGATTCACTTACACCCAGTATCTCTGATGTAAGTTTTTCATTTGAGACATCAAAGGAATTTGAGGTTGCATTGAGATTTGAATCTCCTAAGTTGGTGAAAATCTTGCGTTGGTTTTGCCTCTTTTTAAGTTTTTCTCCAATACCACCTTTACCAACCTGTTTACCATCAGGCTCGGAGCTCCATTCACTTGTAGAAGAATCATTAATCTCCCCATTTGAATCGAGGGCAGGGGTATTTGTCGAATCAACTACTATAGGGTTACTTGAGTCACTTGGGTTACTTGGGTTACTTGAGTCGCTTGAGTTAGTTGAATTAACTGATTCATTAGTAGATGTATTCGAATCTGTTGTGCCTGAAGAGGTATTTGGGTCTGATGGTGAGGTTATATCATAGCTTTTTATATTACCTATTGGTGAGCCATCTACATTTGTCTCAGATATAACAACAATAACCGAGGTATCTGATTGCTGTGTGTCTCCACCTGTATCTGTAACATTTGTTTCTGGAGGTGTAATAGTTGGAGGGATAACAACTACAGGTTCTGGTTCCACTGCTACTCCACTTACTTCATTCGAAAAATCGCTTTCATTATTGGATAAATTATAGGCAGTAGCAGCTATGAAGTAAGTCTCTCCTGCAGTTAAACCTGTGAGGGTGTATTGAGTTACATTTCCAACATCAACTGAATTCTCATAAGACCTCGAACTTTTTCCCCAGTATATCTTATAACCTGCAAGATCTGGTTCTGTATTGGGATCCCAGGCAAGTTTTATCTGGGCAGAAAATAAAAGTTGAGGTGAGACGAAAAAAATTATAAATATGGCAAAAAAATATAATATTTTCCTTATGTTCATAGCAAATCCCTCCAATATTAGAAGGATTTGCAAAAAAAATACCGCTCATATGTATGAATTTAATAAAATTATGAGTAAAATATGTAGAAATAGAGTAAAATAGTGATAAGTCTTGAAGAGAAATATTTTTAAAAACTTCAACTAACTGCCATTTTGTCACTCTCTGGTCTACCTCGTCTATTTAGTTTATCTGGTCTATCTTGTTTATCTGGTTACTTGAGTTACTTGGGTTGCTTGAGTTATTTGAGTTACTTGGGTTACTTGAGTTACTTGGGTTACTTGAGTTGCTTGAGTTTATTGGGTTTATTGAGTTATGGTTACGTTTACGAAGCTCGTATCGGTGAACGTTTACGTCATTCGTTTCTCTTGTTTTTTGACGTTATCGATTAACGTCTTACGATACGGGTATCGTAGAGGACCAACGTTTAACGAAGGTTATAAGGTTAGGGTTACGAAGTCTGTATCGGTTTACGGTTATGGCTATCGGCTTGAGCTTATGTCATGTTAATAGGCTTGGATTTTTCTTCCAGAGATAACCTTATTAAAAAATTTTTAAGGGCACAACTTTTGCCATAAGATTAAAATCATTATCTTCATGAAAAAGGAAAAGATCATTTTTTAATGCTGTCTGGGCAATAAGACAGTCGATCGTACTGCGTATAGTGATTCCCTTTTTTCTGCAATCCAGGTATATCTTTGCAGCCCTTGCAAACGACTCAATTGGGTCGTTCAGATGATAAAATCTTTGACTCCCCAGGTATCTTTTCAAAGTCAAATACTCTTTTTCTGATGCGGCACCTTGCAAAACCTCCTGAAAGATCATTGAATTTATCCCGAATGGAACCCTTCTTTGTATAACGCCAATAAACTTCTTACAGCCTTCACGGTCTGCACCCTTAAAAAAATGGATTAAAACCGATGTATCGACCAGAATCATTTCCCTTTCCGGAGCGCTTTATAATTGTAATTTTTGACAAATTCAATCTTGCCGAACAAATCCATGAGATTGAGCCGCTTTCTGTTTTCAACGAATTCCTTCAAGGCCTGGTTCACAAGCTCCTTCTTCGTCTTCAAGCGACTGACTTTCAAGGCTTCTTTAACAAGGCGATCATCAAGAACAATGTTGGTTCTCATAGAAACCTCCTTATGTGTATAAGCATTCACCATGAAATTTCATTTGTCAATCCTATCGGGTTAATTGAGTTGCTTGGGTTGCTTGAGTTTATTGAGTCTATCTCGTCTATTTGGTTTATCTGGTTTGTCTGGTCTATCTCGTTTATCTAGTCTATTTGGTTTATCTTGTCTATTTTGAAAACTGGAACCTTGAATCCCTGAAAACCGGGTCCCCTGGATCCCTGGATATTCTGTCTTATTGACTTAACATTTTATCACTCTACCATAGCGCAAATGACGGATAGCAAAGTGATTAGTCATATTCTCCGTTATTGTGTTGCTTCATTCTGTTGGAGAGGATGGCATTGACAATTGTATAAAGTAATGCTAATTTTAAAATGTAATGCAATCAAAAGGAGGTAATGTATGAATAAGGCCAAGATTACTTTTAAAGGACAGGTCACCATCCCAAAGGAGGTCCGTGAAGCCTTGACGATACAAGAGGGAGATACTGTTATTTTTGAAGTACATGGGGATCATGCGATCCTAAAACCTTTAAAAAATAAATCATTAGGAGACTTCTATGGAGCCTTCCCTGCTACCCGTCCTTACCCTGGCTCCGAAACCATTAGAAAAGAGGTCCATCATAAGATGGCCAAACGTTTGCGTCATAAAGGAGCGATATGAAAAAAGCATTGATTGATTCGAATGTCATCCTACGCTACCTGACAAAAGACCCTCCGGAGATGGCAGAAGCAGCTCGACAAGCATTTGATGATGCCCAGAATGGCAAAGTGACTCTTCTCCTTACAGTACTCATTGTTGCAGAAGTCGTATGGGTCTTAGAATCATTTTATGGCCACCCCAAAGACAAGATCGCTGAAATAATGGTTCAATTTTTATTTTGCGATGGCCTCGAAGTCGATGAGCTGGATATGATTATCGAGGCATTAAATCTTTATCAGCACAAGAACTTGGATTTCGCCGATGCATTCTTAGCGGCAATCGCCCTTCGAAAAGGTCCTCAGGCTATTTACTCGTTCGACCAACATTTTGATCGTATACCCGGGGTTACAAGACTTAAACCAGGAAAAGATTAGTAATTTGATTGAGTCACTCGAGTTACTTGGGTTACTTGAGTTACTTGAGTTGATTGGGTTTATTGAGTTGATTGAGAGCCCTAATTTCAATATAGGAATTAAAGCTGTCATTCCTGCGAAAGCAGGAATCCAGGGAAAAGAAAACCATTTAAAAACAGCTGGATTTCTGTTTTTACGGGAATGACGCAAGTGAGGGGTAGAGATAATTTCCTTGAAAATTGAAAGAGATTATTTTAAAATTCAAGCATGATTAAAAGGGTATTAGAGGAGACCATAAAAGAATCTCTTTCAAAATACCCAGTTGTCGGGCTGATAGGTTGCCGGCAGGTAGGAAAAACGACTCTTGCCAAAGAGATATTAAAAGAATCAAAAAATGCTATCTATCTTGATCTTGAGCTTCCTTCAGATCTGATGAAACTCCAGGAGCCCGAGTTATATCTTAGCCAATTTTCTGATAGGCTTGTAATTATTGACGAAATTCAGAGAATGCCGGAATTATTTCCGATTTTAAGAGCCCTTGTTGATAAAAATAGGTCTGCAAAAAGATTTCTGATCCTTGGATCCACATCTCCAGATCTTATTAAAAAGTCTTCAGAAACCTTGACTGGTCGAATCATTTATCATGAACTTAACCCTTTAAATCTCCAAGAAGTTGGTTTTGATCATCTTAAAAAATTATGGTTAAGAGGGGGGCTCCCTTTGAGCTTTATTTCTGAAAATGATGATGAAAGCCTTAAATGGCGAGAGGCATTTATTCGAACATATCTTGAAAGAGATATTCCCCAATTAGGAATTAAGATACCTTCAATGAATTTGAGACGTTTCTGGATGATGATTTCTCATTACCACGGTCAACTTTGGAATGCGAGTCAAATTGCAAAAAGTCTTGGGCTTTCTGCTCCAACCGTCAGAAATTATCTTGACATCTTAACAGATACTTTTATTGTGAGACAGCTTTTCCCTTATCATACCAACATTAAAAAAAGATTGACTAAATCTCAAAAGATATATATTCGGGACACCGGTCTTCTTCATGCCTTGCTAAGGATTGAATCATTTGAGGCTCTTCAGGATCATCCTGTTGTTGGAAGTTCATGGGAAGGGTTTGTTATTGAACAAATCGCAAATCTCCTCCCGGAAAATACGCCTCTATACTTTTACAGGACTTTAGCGGCCGCTGAAATTGATTTAGTAATTCTTGATCGAAAGAATCAACCCATAGCTATTGAAATTAAATATTCATTAAGTCCTAAGCTCGAGAAGGGTTTTTCTATTGCCTTTGAAGACCTCTCCTGTAAAAAAGGTTTTGTCATCTATCCTGGTGAAGAATATTATCCTCTAAGAAAAAATATATTCGCCCTGCCCATTAAGATGATCTCTGAAATCTCTTTAGAGGTACTCTAACCTCTTCCATTATTTATTGAGTTACTTCTATATTCTTCCCTCTACCTTGGGGGAGAGGGTCAGGGTGAGGGGGAAACTTGGGTTACTTGGGTTACTTGGGTTATTAAATTCTTGAACATTGGGACCCTTTAATCCTGTAATCCTGGAACCCTGGATCACTTGAACCCTGGAATCCCTGAACACCTGAATTAATTGATTTTGTTGAGTTGTCAATTCAAATAAAATTAACTTCAAAAGGAAAGATTTTACACATTTAATATAATAAATTAATAAAAAAGAGAAATTTAATTCCATTTTAAATCAATCATAAAAAACTAAATTTATATTATTATTTTAATAAGTTACCAAAAAACCAATTTGGGCATGGGAATTGCTGTTAATTTAAATATATACAGAGAAAAAATTTTATCGATTAAAAAAACCCCTAATCGAGAATTTAGTAGACTTTTAACAAAAAAATGAACCAATTTTTAATTAAGTTAATAATAATTTTGTTAATTTTATTTGTACCCATCGTATGTGTAAAAGCAGATACTATTTTTAAAGAAGGCCTTCCAGATTTCAATCAATTCCAAGAGGGTTGGAGCGACCAAATGTGTGGTCCAACTTCTGTGGCAAATTCCTTCTACTGGTTAAGTGTTAAATACAATCTTCCAGGTCTTTTAAGTAAAAAAGATGGAAAAGCTTATACCAATGATAAAGAGATGATTGAAGATTTAGCTGAAGCAATGATTGGTAATCGAAATTTTCAAGAATTTCCTGGAGTTACGATTGAACAAATGTTAGATGGTAAAAGAAAATTCGCAAAAGAACGAAATATTGATCTTATTATTTATCCTCCAACTCAATGGGATGCTGTTGTGGTTTGGGATGGTCCAAGTAGAAAAATACAAAGTTTAAGTCAAGGACCGAATATTGAATGGCTTAAAGAACAGGTTAAGAAGTGTGAAGATGTTGAACTTTTCATAGCTTTAGTCTCTAAAAGCGATCTTAACTGGTATGTTGATGAAGGGCATATTGTCTCTCTTGCAGGATATGAAGATCAGAAGATTATTATCAACGACCCCGATACAAAGAAAATAGGAAAAACACAACCTAAAGAGGACCAGATTACAAAGAAAAAACATACATTTTTTGGAAAAGAATATGAAACAATAAGTGAGAGATGGGAATTAGAGGAGGTAGAGGTAAAGGGTATTAAATTATACGCTTTGAAGGGTTATGGGAGTGCTCCTGATACATATTGGGTAATAACAGGAGGACTTGCTGAATCTCCAGTTTCAGTTCCAGAACCTGCAACTATTATATTAGGGGGAATTGGTTTAGCAATAATCAGTACATTTATAAAAAATAGATTTAAAATTTAGGTTCATGACGGATTTTTGTGGTAAATTGAAATGGGTGTAGACTAAAAAACTGTAATACTGTTCAACCAGAAAACTGATTTCCATCTGGTCTGTCTGGTTTATATGGTTACTTGAGTTACTTGAGTTATTTGGGTTGCTTGAGTTACTTGGGTTAATTGAGTTATTGGGAGTTCCAATAGAATCTTCGATAGACTTTTATTCATCTGTCATTGAGAGCAAAGCGTGGCAATCTCAACCAAGAAGTGTCATTGCGAGGACTCCGCACTTGATGCGGAGGACGTGGCAATCTCAAAAAAGTAGTCATTGCGAGCCCGAAGGCCGTGGCAATCTCATTTTTAATAGGTGTTCCCTCTTCCTTGCCTACCCACCTTCTTCCCTCTACCTTGGGGGAGAGGGTTAGGGTGAGGGGGAACTATGAGTTGCTTTAGTTTATTGAGTTTATTGGGTTACTTGGATTGCTTGAGTCTATCTGGTTTGTCTGGTTTATTCTAAATTCTGGAACCTTTGAATCCTCATTTGGTTTACATTGTCTATCTGGTTTATTTGGTCTTTTTGATTTGTCTCGTATTTTTAGTTTGTCTTGTTTGTTTGGCTATTTGAGTGTATTTTTTCGGACACTAAATAAAGACACGGAAAACGAAAAACTAAGTCATTTGGTTTATTAGAATAGTATTAAAGTTTTTGACTTAAAAATTAAGTCAAGAGATTTTACATACTAAAAAATTGCAACACTGTTCAACCAGAAAACTGATTCCTAATTGGTTTATCTTGTTTGTTTTGAACACTGGGCCACTTGAAACCTTGAATCCATGAACCCTTATTTGGTCTTTCTGGTTTAACTGTTTTGTCTCGTACTCCTTGACCCTTGCATATACTTTAATGTCAAACAATTCATCCTTGAAATTAGGAAATAATATTAGTAATATATATTTAATTCTTTATTCCATAATTATTATTGAGTGTTTTTATGAAAATAATAATAGATCCTCATACCCTTGAGCGTGCGGAAGAAAGAGGAACAAATGAAAATGAAATCATGGATGTTATCAATACAGGAGTTCCTATTCCCGCTAAATATAATCGATTCGGAAAGGTAAAAATTTACCCCTTTCAAAGTTATCGGCACGGAAAATTTTACGAGCAGAAAAGAGTCGAAGTATATTATCTTATAGAAAAAGGCTCTATTATTACAGTTACAGTTTATGTATTTTATGGGAAATGGGAGGAAGTAAAATGAATATTTATTATAACGATAAAGCCGACCTTCTTTACATTCGGTTAGATGATCAAAAACAAAATTTAATCAACAAGAAGGTTTCAGATAACATTGTTCTTGACATAGGAGAAGATGATAAAATTATTGGAATCGAAATACTCGATGCTTCAAAATACCTTAGACTGGAAAAACTTTTGCCCATCGAATATTCATTCACCAAAGGTCCCGAAACGCATTAATTGGGATGATCTGGTATTTCTATTTTGTCTTGTCTATATCGTTTATCTCATCTATTTGGTTTATCTGGTTTATCTTGACCACTGGACCACTGGATCACTTGTCCCCTGGAACCCTCGACCTCTTGAATCCTGAAACAATTGAGTTACTTGGGTTTATTGGGTTACTCGAGTTTATTGGGTTTATTGAATTATTGAGAGCCTTAATTTCAATATAGGAATTAAAGCTGTCATTCCTGCGAAGGCAGGAATCCAGGGAAAATAAAAACATTTAAAACAACTGGATTCTCGGTTTCACGGGAATAACGCAGTTGAGGGTTTTCAGATTTGTTAGGTGGGGTGAAAAACCTTCGAGCGATACATTTTTATATAAATTTAACTATCCCGGATTGTCATTGCGAGGCGAAGCCGAAGCAATCCCTTCAAAATTTTCATTCCGAACGAAGCAATAAACCTATGAGATTGTCACTACTTTCGTGCTCGCAATGACTTCATCGCGGATTGCCAAGCACCCTTTGGGTGCTCGCAATGACTACCTCTTTCTGTCATTGCGAGGGAGTGAAACGACCGAAGCAATCTCTTATTTTAAAATGCGATTTTCACATAACCTTTGGGTGTTCGCAACGATTGAAAACTTCATTCTGGATAAAGAACAATCCCAGAAAACAAAAAAAGCCTACCAATTAAAAAATTGGTAGGCTTCATAAGATTTCTAATTTTAATCAGATTTTAAATTTTCCTTAAATACCTCGAAGCTATCCCAACCCCCATCATCCCAATTCCAAGGAGAATCAAAATCCCTGGTTCAGGAACTTTGTTTATATAACTATCACTTTGTCCATCAGGCAAAGCTTGTATATGAAGACCAATTCTTAAAGATCCATCTCTCAAAGCTGCTAATGTACCCGCAGGTGTTCCTCCATTTATTAAATTAAATGTGATTGCAACCCATTCTGTGCTTGCATTCACACCATTATCTGGCACAGGTGAGTCAGAATCTGCTGAGAAATTTGTTTCAAACGAAGGGGTTATTGAATTTCCTCCTGGTAACTCATTAGGGGTTGCAGGCGAACTAAATTTAACTCCGGTAGAATAAGATATTGAGTAAATACTAAGTAAATTCCCATCATCAAAATAAATATCCGTTATTGAGCTTGAAATACCAACATTATTACCAAATTTAAACATAACTTGGGCACCCATCTCCCATACCTCAACATAAAGTTGGTTACCCACATCATATTGTGAATTATTTGTTATTCTAAAAAAGTTGAATGTTTCTAATATAGTATCTGCTTTAGAAATTATTGGTGAGAATATTAACAAAGCCACTAAAATAATTATTAATTTTATTTTCATTTTTTCCTCCTTTTATTACCTTATTATCTGTTTAATTATTATCCAATTTATGTGCCAAATTTTGGAAAATCGTAAGTTATCGAAAATAATCAAGTTATCTAAAATTAAAATTTGGGGAAATAGGGCGATTTTATAAGGATTTCTGACAGATAATTTAGATTTTAGGTGTTAGGTGCTAAGTGTTTAGAAAAATATATAAAAAATTAAAAAACAATAAGTTATCAAAACAATTTTTTCATTAAAAATCTTTAAAATTTGTAAACTTTTCAGACATAAATACAACTTTTTTTACTTCAGCACCATAGTTACTTAAGTCTTTCTGGTCTATCTGGAACCTTGAACCCTTAGATTAATACCCTCCCTTTACCTTGGAGGCTGTGTCGCAATGAGGTGTATGTCATGTTTGTCATTCAGAGCGAAGCGAGGAATCTATAGAATTCAAACCACTATAAAATATAGGGTTGCTTGGGTTACTTGGGTTACTTGGGTTACTTGAGTTTATTGAGTTGCTTGGGTTACTTGAGTTGATTGGGTTGTTTGGGTTTATTTGGGTTTATTGATAAGCTAATAACGAAATTAATAGGTTTCGTTTACGAAGCCCGTATCGGCTAATGTCTATGTTTGTCGTTAAAAACTTAAAAACATTTGACGTATCCGACTAACGTCGTACGATACGGGTATCGTTAACGACTGACGATTAACGAATTTATGGTTAGTTACTGAGTTTAAAAAATTAACACTTAACACTAAGTACTTAATACTTCTTTACTTATTTATTCCGAGTTTCTCCATCATCTCATAGAGGGTGGGGCGGCTTATCCCTAATTCTTCTGCTGCTTTTGAAATATTTCCCTTATTTTTTGCTATCGCCCTCTGGATAAACTCCCTTTCCAGTTCCTCTCTTGCCTCTTTCAGGGTTTTTCCAGAATATTTCTCAAATGTAGTAGATAGTTCAAGATCTTTAGGAGTTATCCTGCCCCCCTCTGACATTATTACTGCCCTCTTTATTCTATTTTCGAGCTCTCTTACATTGCCTGGCCATGAATAAGATTCAATTGCACGAATTGCCTGTGGAGTAAAACCAGCTATATTCTTATTATTCTCTTTTGCAAATCTCTGAAGTAATGCATTTGACAGAAGTATCAAATCCCCTTCCCTCTCTCTTAAAGGAGGAAGGGATATCACAACAACACCAATCCTGTAGTATAAATCCTCCCTGAATCTTCCCTCCTTCATTGCCTCTTTAAGGTCTCGATTAGAGGCAGCAATAATACGAACATCAAGGGATATCTCTTCTCTTCCACCAACCCGTTCAATTTTCTGTTCCTGTAAAAAGCGAAGTAACTTTACCTGAAGATGTCCAGGCAGGTCTCCAATTTCGTCCAGGAAAAGAGTTCCTCCATCTGCCTTTTCGAAACGCCCTTTTCTCTGAATATGAGCACCAGTAAAAGCACCCTTTTCATGACCAAAAAGCTCGCTTTCAAGAAGTGTCTCAGGGATTGCACTGCAGTTAATTGCAACAAATGGTCCTTCTCTTCTAATGCTTAG
This sequence comes from Deltaproteobacteria bacterium, assembly GCA_037443425.1. GTDB lineage: Bacteria > Desulfobacterota > BSN033 > BSN033 > UBA1163 > JBBIOI01. Next base: position 6,987 of record JBBIOI010000018.1, on the reverse strand, counting down.
CCTATGGATTGCCCTTGCGGCAAGTTCTTTTCCTGTTCCACTCTCCCCTGTAATTAAAACTGGGGCATCGCTTGTTGCTACCTTTCGAATGGAAGAGAAGATATTCTGCATCTGCGGACTTGTCCCAAGCATCTCCTCAAATGGCTCAACCTTTAGTTTTTGTTGAAGTTCTTTTATCTCACGTTCAAGCCCGTGAAGATAAAAGGCCCTTTTAAGAACAAACTTAAGCTCTTCAATCTCAATTGGCTTACAGAAAAAATCATATGCGCCCTTTTCAATGGCATTTAAGGCATTTTCTTTTTCTCCCTGACCTGTTATTACAATAACCTTTGTAATTGGTTCTCGGCCCATAATATCAGTAAGGGTTTTAAGTCCCTCACCAGGGCTTCCAGGATCAGGAGGAAGTCCAAGATCAAGTAAGACTACTGGAGGTAGTTCATTCTCAAAAATCTGGATGGCACTTAGCCTGTCTTCAGCAATAAAGATTTCGTAGTCATCCGCAAATGCCCATCTCATCTGCGTTGAAATCAAGGAATCGTCTTCAACAATCAGTAGTTTTTGTCTATCCATAGTGTTTAGTTTTTATGAAATTATCTCATAAATTGAGCGATTTTTCCACCAAAAATCTCTATTTATCAGTCATTACGAGCCCCCCAGAGGGTGCTTTAAAATCTCATTTTAAAAGAAGAGATTGCTTCGGTCGTTTCATTCCCTCGCAATAACCTCTGTTTCAGTCATTGCGAGCCCGAAGGGCGTGGCAATCTCAATCCGTATAGCAATTGCGAGGGCTTTAGCCAGTGGCAATCTCATAGATTCCTCACTTCGCTCGGAATGACGATTCGAAAAAGGTTTGCTTAAACTTTGCCTCACAATGACATACTATTATCTATCATTATTCTATTATTTTATTGGCAAATAAACTCTGAAGGTGGTTCCAGCATTTGGCTGGCTTTCTACTTCAATTTTGCCCCCATGTGCTTCCACAATCATCTTACTCTGATAAAGACCTATACCCATACCATTCTTTTTGGTTGTCTTAAAAGGCTTAAATAGCGAGTGCTCAATAAACTCTTTAGTCATACCACACCCATTATCTTTAACCGAAACCATTACCCAGCCCTTATCACTGTATGTTTTCACATTTATTTCGCCCCCATTTATTAAAGCTTCACGTGCATTAAGAAGCAGATTGGTCAAAACCTTCTGAATCTGCTCTTGATCAATATATATCTTAGGAATGGGCAAAAGTTCATGCGAAATTGATATCCTCCTCTCACCCCCATTTACTGTTGGAAGACAATTTAATATTAAATCATTCAGGTCGGTTTCAACCTTTTTTAGTTCAATCTTTTTAGTCAAAAGCGAGAGTTGACCGCACATATTGTTTACCTTGTTTACAGATTGTCTAATAACCCTAAGCGCATCCTCACGAAACTCGGGCTTCTCAAAATGTACTGGCATATTCTGCATTGTAAGCGAAAGGGTTGAAGCAATGTTTTTCAGATCATGTATCATGAATGCAGAAATAGTCTGAAATGCCTCCATCTCCTTTGCCTTACGCAGCTCCTCAGAGAGTTTGAGATTAAGAATGCTTCCAGCAATCTCATCTGCCATTGTTTTAAGAAGATCAAACTCTTCAAAATAAAAAGGTTCATAACCAACCCTTTCTCCAAGAGTAATAAAACCAAGTAATCGTCCTCCTGCAAAAAGACGGGCACAGTAACGAATTCTTGCCTCTGTTAATGCCCCGGGAAGACTGTTCTTTAATTCTTTTGTCCATGGTATATAGGGATTGTCAAGATCTACGGGCATATCCTGGTCTTTCATTACCTCAATGAGTTTGGATTCGAAATTTTCTGAAATTCTATGTCCGAGTTCTCCTCCTGAAAAAACAGTTGATCCCGCAGGTTTAAGCCTGTAATTAGTTTCATCAAAAAGCCATACTGTAACAGAAAGCACTTCTAATGTGTCTGAAATCATCCTTGCAACCTTCATACAAAGTTCACCAATATCTGTAATCATGGAAGTCTGTTCTGTAAATTTCATCCATTCCTTCCGATAATCATACTTTGGCCTTTTAAGATGGATAGATATGAAATATCTTATCTTGTGCCGAACCCTGTCAGAGAGAAGCAGAACAAAAAGACCAAGAAATGCGAGAAAAATTAAAAATACTCTTAAGGCAAGGGCCTGACTGATTCCGAGATATTTAAATAGGTTTACAATAATACCTACTACAATAAAATAAATCCCGACGAGAATTATTGTTATCGAACTATAAATCACTGCCTGTGATGGGTATATTTCTATAGAGAGTATCTTCAGTCTGAAAAGAGAGCGTAAAATAAGAATATTAGCAATTATCAGGGAGCCTGAATTTACTATTTCAAAACTTGTATCAATAGATTTAAACACCAGGGCCTGACTTCCTGTATAGATTCGAAGTGCAAAAACACCGCCCAATCCAATAATCATGAATTTAATCTGCCATCGAACGTGTCCTTTTGATAAACGAAGTATTCTCTCAAGGTTCATAATAACAATTACGGTTGTAACAAGAATTACTATCTGTAAAATCTGTCCTGAAAATCCAAGCCCTATAATCCATCTATGTTCATCAAGTGCAATCTGGGTAATTAGAGACCAATTAAAGATTAATCCTCCAATCAATGGAATAGCGAAACATAAAATAATAAGCCACTTCATCCTTCTCAAAGATTCCCTGTAATCTTCTCTCGCAAAGCTCAGACTGAAAATTAGCCATATCGGCGGAATTAATGATTCTATGATAAGACGAATCCTCTGTAAAACATTGACCATCTGGCTGGAATTTGTCTCAATGCTTAGGGCTGTAAGTATTGCCTCAATGGCAAAGGCAATCATTCCTGCAGAAAAAACTCTATGTAAAAATATCCTTCTATTCCTTAAAAGGACAAATATAGCAAGACCCAGGCTAAAAAATCCTGATATAAAAGAAATTATTGAATCGATGCTTATCATTTCACTAAACCTTATCTAAATTGAGCTATTCAAGATTTTCATTTCGAGGCTAAGCCGAAATTCCTCTTTTAAATTTTCATTCCGAGACTTTTCCCCCTCAGTCATTCCGAGACTTTTCCCCTTTGTCATTCCGAGCAAAGCGAGGAATCTATGAAATTGCCACGTCCTCCGCATCAAGTTTGGAGTCCTCGCAATGACGCTTTTTGTTCGGGATTGCCACGTCGCTACGCTCCTCGCAATGACTATACAGGTTTAGATTGCCACGATTCACTAACAATGACACTCCTTTCTGTCATTGCGAGGGAGTGAAACGACCGAAGCAATCTCTTATTTTAAAATGAGATTTTCACGCACCCTCTGGGTGCTCGCAATGACAATTCTTGGTTGAGATTGCCATGCCCTTCAGGCTCGCAATGACTGAAACAAAAGATCATTCTTCTATTTTTTACTTAACACTTAGGTACTCAACACTTTATTTTCTTTTTCTTTTCACTCTTTATAAGAAAGAATAGTATTGGTGCCATAAGTATAAGGGCAAATATAAAGAATGGAATCCCTCCGCTTCGATGAAGCTGGCTTCCAAGTATCCTCGGGTCTACATAGACTCCAAGCAATGAGAGGACCGAAATCCTAAGACCATTTTTAAATATTGTAATTGGAATTACACAGAGTACCAATACCAGCTTTTTCCATCTGGTCTTAAGAAAGAACTCACCTGCAATAAGGCTTGTAATTATGAGTGCCAGGCTTGAACGTATACCACTGCATTGTTTGGCAACCTCAATGCTGAGACCTGGAAGATGAAATGTAAATCCCTCTCTTAGAACAGGAATCCCTGTCATTTTAAAAAGTAGGTAAGTTGCCTCTGTGGAAAGGATTTGAAGAAAGAAGATAAATTTTTCAACCACTATACTCGGTATCGGTGCAAACAGAAAGAGAAATAGTACAGGAAAAATCGCAATCCGAAGAGACTTAAGACCATAAAAGAAAATAAATCCCCCTGCCCAGAATAATAATATGGAGTAGATTTTTAGGGACATGAAATCATTATTATTCAAGCCTGTTAATTTATTAAGAACATAGAAGTAAATTATTATCCCTGCCAAAGATATTATAGCACCTATAGCAAAAGAATATTTAGCCAGGGAAATAACCTCTTTTCTTTTCCCATAAAAAAAGTATGCACTTATCAGGGGAATAAGAAGTATATGTGAGTATAGTTCACTTTTTGAAGACATCCTTACAAGCTCTCTTAGGGGCGAGTAAAAGATGATAACTGTTAGTAAACTGAAGATTAAGAAAAATAGATTTCGCTTTGTTAAATATATTAATTGATTCATTGGCTTATATCACCTTTTATAAAGTGATTCTATAATGACTTCAAGTGGTGGATTCTGAATATTAATATCTTGAACTTTATAATTTGAAAAAAGTTCAGATGCTACTTTAGTGGTCTCCTCGGGTGAAACTTCAAGTAAAACTTCATCTTTATTAAAATATATGAGCTTTCCTAAGCTCTTTATCTTTTCAAGCTCCCATCCGCCACTGAAAGTAACTTTAATCTTTCTTTTAAATCCATCGTATTTATTCAAATTTTCAATGTCTCCATCATATATGATTCTTCCCTGATTAATAATAACAACCCTTTTACAAATCTGTTCTATATCGGCCATATTATGTGAGGTCAATATAATTGTATATTTTCTCTCCTTTGCCTTATCTGCTATAAATTCCCTTACCTTTCTTGCATTAATCAGATCAAGTGCATTGGTTGGTTCATCAAGAAATATAACCTTTGGGTCATGTAGAAGTGCTCCTGCAAGTTCACATCGTTTTCTCTGACCAAAGGAGAGTTTCCTCTGCGGGATATCTAAAATATCGCCGATCTCAAGAAGCTCGACGAGTGTGTCTAAATTTCTCTTAAAGTCTTTCTTTGAAATTTCATAAACCGTTCGACAGAAATTAAAATATTCCCTTGCGGGTAAATCCCAGAAAAGTTGATTCCTCTGACCCGAAACAAATGCAATCTGCGAAAGAAATTTTTTCTCCCTTTTAAAGGGCAAAAAACCAAGTACCTTCACCTCACCTTCTGTTGGATACAGGATTCCTGATAGAATCTTTAAGGTCGTGGTCTTTCCTGCACCATTTGGTCCTATAAAACCTATGATTTCTCCAACTTCAACATTAAGGTCTATTCCTTTAACTGCATTAACAAAAACTTTTCTGTTTTTAAAAAGATTCTTTAAAGAACCCCAGATTCCAGGGCTTTTCTCGTAGTACCAGTATCTTTTGGATAACCTTCTTACAGAGATTGCTTGCATAGGTAGTATAGTATTAGTGTTAAGTGTTAAGTGTTTAGTGTTTAGTGTTGAATGTTGAGTGTTTAGTGTTTAAATACTTGCTGAAAGATAATTCTTGATACCCTTTTTCCAGAAAGATATGGCTATAAACATAAATATTCCACTTATAAAGAATGCAAAAAGGATGTATCTAAAAGATAAAATCTTTAAAAAGGCTTGAACCGGTAACTGGGCAATAACCACGAGTGGGAAAAAGTAGATGAAAACTATCTTCCAGAATCCATCAAATATATCAAGCGGATAACGACCTATCTTAAATATATTATCCATTATTCTTCCGATACCATAGGACTGGACTGTCCAGAAAGAGATCGATGCGATTATAAGATTTATGGAATAAACAAATACGATAGCATTTATAATTAAGATTCCATAAATAAGAATCTGGGATAATTCAAAATTTAAACTTAAATTAAGAATAACATACCCTAAGAAGGCAAGAGATGGGATAAAACTGAAGAAATCCATAAGATCAATATTTTCAAACGAAACCCAGAAAAGATGATTTACTGGAAGAAGAAGCCTTGTATCAAGTTCTCCTGTCTGTACCCAACGGGGAAAAGCATGTATCAGGTTTCTCTGAAACAAAATGCTTGTTAGAAAATCCACAATATGAAATGTAGCAAAAAGAAGCAGAACCTGATCAAATCTCCATTGCCCGATGCTATCAACTTTTAAAAAGATAGCCTGAAAGAAGAAAAAAATAAGTACGATACGGATAACCTTTCCAGCTACCATCATAAAAAAATGTGGTCTGTATGCCATCTGGCGAATCAATCCAATCTTGATGAAAAGTCCAAATATCTTTAGATAACGAACCATCAGAAGTTTATTGGTTTCAATTTGCATTTTAAAAGAAGAGATTGCCTCGGTCGTTCCACTCCCTCGCAATGACCTCCTGTTTCAGTCATTGCGAGGGCTTTAGCCCATGGCAAACATATCGATAAGGGTTCTGCAAGCCACAAGGGCTTGCCCTACAGAAATTAAAAGTATTAGACTTTCGTTTTGAAAATCAATAAGACAAGCCTAATCTCCCATTGCTACATACCGTTTAATGCCTTTTCTCCAGATTATTAAATTTAGAGTTAAAAGTCCTGTTATCCAAATTATCTCTTTCAAAAACTCAATCCATATTAGATCGTTTGAGGTCTTACCCAAATAAATATTCATAGGAAAATAAATCAAAAAATAAAAAGGCAGGATAAAAAAAATCTTTTGAAGTTCCTGAGGGAAAAATGATATCGGGATAATTGCCCCACCTAAAACCTCAATAATAACTCTCATTGTGAATCGGATTCCATATGTATTTTCTATCCAGAACGCAAGAAGACTCAATGACTCAAAAATCAGAAACTGAAGGAGTGCCGAAAGGAGAATAGAGATAATAAAGGCAGAAAAGTTGAATAATGACTTAAACCCTATAATATAATCTCCAAAGAATAAAGAAACTACAAAATATCCAATAAGACCAAGAAAAAGAAAGAATGCCTTACTGCCAAAATCACGTGCCATCCATAATAGGTACGGGTTAACAGGTTTGACAAGGAGGGTCGAGAGTGTGCCATCCTGGATGTTCTGACTTGTTTCTGGATTCTCTGCTGTTGTAAGTATAAAACTATTTATCAAT
>JBBIOI010000017.1:0-38913 GCA_037443425.1 Deltaproteobacteria bacterium | reverse complement strand
AGGAATCTCAAGTGGCAGATATATATCGAATCCACCTACAAGATTATATGTAAAATTGTTGCCAATACTTTCACTGAAGAGATAAAAACGGCCGTCATCACCTGAACCTGACTGCTGATCAATCGCCAGTGTAAAAGTAGCAAAATCTGCTGATGTAACCCTTGCCCCATCTGTATAATAATTGTGACCATTGTCATAAGTTAGTGCACCAAGATATGCTGATCCATCTACTACACCGATACCAAATGGATTGAACATGAGCTCAAGATTTGTCCCCTCAACCTTGAGACCAATTGTAACTCTTGTTCCAGTATCATCAGTTGTAGTGGTAGTTCCCTTATCATCATAATCATAGAGGAAGAAATCTACATCTCCACTCATGATGTCACTAAAATCGATTCCGATATCAACTGCCATTTCAACAAATGCATCCCACGATATATCAGCACCTGCTGATATAAGCTCATTTATAAAATCCCAGCCTGAACCAATTGAGCCACCAAACATACTGATAATATCGCCAAGGTTAAGTGCAAAGCTAAGATTTGTATACTCTTCACCGATCAGGTCAGAAAGAAGTTTATCCCACTGGATGTGAAGTTTTAGAATATCATCTCCATCAAGTGAGAGGGAAAATTTCTGCTCATCCACCGGTAGGCTATTGTTGTCAGTAAGACCGAGTGCATCCTCTATAATATCTTCAACCTTCTGAATAGCAGAGGCTGGATCCTCTGAGGCCTCCTCAACCTTCTCAAGGAGGTCATCAACAAATTCGAATGCATCGCTCACTTTCCGATTAATAATCGGGATCTCTGTCGTGTAAAATGATGTCCCTTCAAGCGCAGTCTCAATAAAATCGATACCTGTTCTTATCGCCTCTATAATGCTTGCAAAATCTAAATCCCTGATATTGAAGGCATCAGAAAAATCCGGAATAATAATGACAACATGGTCCTGCTCAAGATGCTGATCAATCTCCTGCTGGGTTGCCTCTCCCTGGGTAATCACTTCAACTACATCCCAGTTCAAAAGATCAGGGATTGTAATCGATATTTCCATATTATTGAGTCCGCTCTCATCAAGTCCCGGGAAGTTTGGACTGATATCCAGCCCCTTTAAACGTGCCTCACCATAACCAGTAAAGTCGAAAAGTAGGTTATCAAAAAGACCACCGCTTATTAGGTCTGTAAATGAAAATTGCCTGTCATCTTCGGTCTCTATATTTCCATCTTCATCAAGTGTAATTGTTGCCTCTGCAAAAAGATGGACCCCTGAGTCTGTCCCAGCTCCACCAGCAGTGAGTTCAATGAATCCCAACTTTGCCATAAATTCAAGGTCTTCTACATCGAGCGAGGCACGGCCTGTAAAATGTGGATTATTGATAAGGAATGTGATTCCCTCTTCACCTGTTGGACCATCAAAATCTATAATCCATTCAAATCCTGCCTCGACTGTAACACGAGCATCTGCAGTCGCAGTAGTGCTTAGCTCAAGCACATCTCCCAGGTCAAATCCCAGATCAATTGGCAGGTCTTTTATATTAAGAAGGTCGTAGCTAAAATCTACGATATCGCTCTGCGATAATATTCCTAAATCGACAAAATCATATATACCAAAGCCATTAAACCCGAGATTCTGAGCCGATACCTCGGGAAGATTAATAAGGTCAGAGCGGCCAACAAGACCATTGCTAATAAGGTCTGTAATCGTCACACTTACCAGATCAGAACTAAGTAGATCTCCAAGCGAGATTGTTGGTACACCTAAAGAATCAAGTGCACCTTCTGCGATTAGACCTGCTGATTCAAGTGAAGATATGTTTAAAATCTTACCCGCATTAAACTCGCTCTGAGATAAGAATCCCATTTCAATGGCATCGCCAAGATCGTGGCTATGTAATGTAAGAAGGTCGGATAGATTTACGAAATCTGCATCAGATGGCAGTTCCACCTCTTCAAATGTCCCTGCACTCTGATCTATCCAGCGATAAAGAGAAATCCCGGCTTCCATCAGGTCATCTGCGGAAATCAAACGTGAAGATATAAGATCATCAAAATCTATCTTTTTGCCAGGGATAAAATCAGCTGCTGAAAGCAAATCGGTATCAAATAGTTGTTGAAGGCTTACATTAACCTCATCAGAATTAAGAAGATTACTTAGTGTGATTGAAGTGCCAGGAAGTGCACCCTCTTCTATAAGTTCCAGATCCTCAAGGGCGGATATGGAAATCGTCTTTGCTGGATTGAAGAAACTCAAATCTATCAGCTCAAAGCGGGCAAGCTCACGAAGGGGTGTTTTAAGCATCCCAAGGAGTCCATCGAGTATTGTATCCTTATCAAACATATCGGTTGGATTGATCGCACCGAGATCGAGCAGTTTCTGGTAGCTAAAATCTCCAAGGTTTGCAAGATTTCTCAGGTTAAGATCGCTGAAATTGAAATCAAAATTAACAGGCAGATTTAATGTCCGATTAACTGTATCGTATACAACATTTAAACCCTCGGGAAGGATGCCTGCCTCCGAAAACTCCTCTATGAAATCCTGAACGCTCTCTATACGTTCAAAATCAATAGCTGACATCTTATCAGCAAGGGATGATGCAAAATCAAAAAGTTCACCCACATTTTTGTTAATTATTGGTATCTCATATTGCATGAAGTCTGTGTTTGTAAAACTGCTTAACCAGTCGAGTGTGCTCTGGATAATGGCGATAAGTGAACCGATATTGAAATCACTAAAGTCGAGCAACTGATCCATATTCTCATGGCTGAATGAAAGGGGAGGTCCTCCAGCAGATGGGAAGATTGTACCACTTAAAGAGAGCCTTGGAGGATTACCACTCCCACCAAACGTAACATCTCCAATTGAAGCATAAACTGGAAGCTGGGCATCTATATAATTGTTATGGTCAGTCGCAGTATTTGGCGTTGGTGTAAATGTCACACCATCATCAGGGTTATAAGAAACCTGAGCGCCAAGATCGAGCGAGAGCCTTCCCTTTTCACCAGAGTCTTTACCGAGACTTACACTTAAAGGACCGATGCTTGCCCCAACGACAATATCATCAACTGAGGCATGACCCTGAAAGATTAGGTGATCAATCGCAAATTCAATCTCATCAGTATCCCAGTTGAATGAAAGGCTCATTTGAAGGTCAATATCCACATTCAGGTTAAGTTCCATGTCTCCTTCAATAGAGAGACCAATACTTTCGGCCTCCTCACCAAAGTTTAATCCTATGACCCGCTCAAATGGAAAGTCTTGACTGAATGTTATATTAACCCCCACAACCTCGTCACCATCCATAATTGGATCCCAGCTCAACCCCCCTGCCTGTCCACCAAGTGTTGGAATCCAGTTAGCCTGAAGGTAGTCAAAAAGTCCACCAATTGTTGGACCATCAGGTCCATAATAGTTTGTTCCACTCTCCCCAGCTGCCCCCGGGTTTCCAAGGGGGATGGTAAGGTCACGTTCAAAACCACTGCTACCGAGTTCGGGCCTCAGGTAATGCCTGATGTATTTTCCAATATCGAGTAGATTCTCGATTCCAAGAATCCTATTAATTGATACATCTGTGCCAGGAATGGTCATTGTAAGAAACTCATTCCCCTCACTTATCACACTCCCATCTGTGTCGTAGATGGGAACAAGATCGCCTTTTATGTTCTCAATCTCTTCACCAAGTAAATCAAGGACAAGGAAGGCAGCTTCATTTAAAATTCCACCAATCTCACGAAGATCAGCGCTGAAACCAGGATCGAGCACTCCATCATAAAAATCAGTATCTCCGAAACTTATATGACCAAGCTCTACTCCTCCACCTCCAATAACAAGAGTTAGCGGAAGGTATAGAGAAATGTTGTTCTCAAATGTTTGTGTATTTGCCCTATTATGTTCATGGTTAAAGACAAAATCTCCATCTTCTATATAAATACTACCACCAAGGTTTAGCGAAAGATCACCATAGTCGCTTCCAACATGTGTTGTTAAATCTATTATTTCATAGCTAATGCCAAGGTCGATATTGTTTGCATTTAGAGAGGCATCAAAGAAGAACTCATTGAAGTTAAAAGAGCTATTCTCTCCTCCAAGATCAATTGTGAAATCAAAAGATAGGCCAGTAGAAATCGTAAAGGCAAGATCAAGTGAGGTGTCAAATTCAAGGCCAACAGCATCAAGGTCTGCCCCGAGAGCAATGGGTATAGTATCGCTGATTGTATATGGGATATTTACAGAGATGCTAAGTTCATCGCCTGAGCTATCAACTGTGAAAAAGCTTGGATTTCCCTGTGAGCCAATTCCTGGAAGGGTAATCATCCAGTGGTCCCTCAGGAAATTAGCCAATCCAGTCCAGATTTCAGAGACGGTCACACCACCATCAGCCACAGAGTCTACGCCCACCCATTTTATCGTATCGAGATAGGAGAATATGTATCTATCTATATCGAGGAATGCCTCAAGCCCCTCTGCCTCTTCAAAACCGGGTATACCACTATCAGAAACTGTTGCATCCTCAAAGAAGCTTCCAATTGTCCGTCCTGTGCCCGGAATTTCAAGGTCAAGAAATCCTGTATTCAAAAACTGATCTTTTAGATCAGCTATAAAACCTGCAATCTCTTCAAGGAGGGTCCTAATCACACTATCTGTTAAATTTCCAAGCTCGGATGTAATATCAGGGGCTTCAATCGTAACTGGAAACTCCGAACCAGCTCCCTCAAGACCGAAGAGGTGAAGGAATATCTGCTCGAGACCTTCATCTCCATATACAGGGTTTGTTCTTATCCTTAGAGGTGTTGAAAGCTCAATCTCTGTTCCAAAGACATCGATTGTCAATGGAAGTGTTAAATCAAACCTTCCTGTAACACCCGTAAAGTTTACATTATCACCAATAAGTGTCTCGTCAAAACGATATTTCCCGTCATCCGTAACACCAGTTCCTGGTTGTTGATCAAGGATAAATGAAACCGTGACAAAATCTGAGCGGTCCTGAGGATTTGAAAGTTCAGGATTTGTTGCTGGATTGCCGTCAGCATCAATTGTAATTGTTCCGTTCTCTGCACTAAGCCCAATTGAATCAAAAATCTCAAAACCTAGGTTTAAGTTCTGTCCTAAAAGCTTAAAGCCTGCTTCTACTTTTGTCCCAATATCATCGCTTGTGTCAGATGTCCCACGATCATCATAATCATAGAGAAATACATCCACAGGCAGTCCCGCTGAACGGCCAGATACATCAACACCTGCCTCAATCCTTATCCCTGCAAATGCGCTGAAGTTTACCTCTCCGCTTCCCTGGAGGGCTATAAGGTCATCAATCCCCGAAATCTCTGGAAGGCCACCAATGAGGTCTGCAAAGGCGCTCAGGTCAAAGTTAAACGGTAGGCTTTTGCTAACATACTCTTCGAGGTTCAGGCGCATCCTCAGGACATCTCCATCAACTGAAACACTGAAGATATCGCTATCAGTCTCTATATCGAGTCCGAGTTTATCCATGATAAAACCGACAAGGTGCTGTATATCATTTTCAGGATCAAGAAGAGCCCTTTCTGCCCTCGAAACAGCCTCTTCGATCTTATTTATAAATCCAAGGAGTTCGCGAGGTGATTTATTTATCACCGGGATAGTAACATCACTCAAAAGATCATATATTGGTGAATTTGGATCGGTTACCCAGAAAGGAAGCTTATCAAAGGCTTGAAAAACATAATTTCTGCCTCGTAGGATCTCTGTCATAAGGTCATCGAGACGAAGATACTCATATATACGAAAAGCATCAGGGATATCTTCCATTGAAAGTGTGATGTAATTGCTATCAGTCTTTGAACGACTGAGGTCTGCGACCTCAAACTGAATCTCTGAAGAAGGCGCTGAAGAAAGTCCAAACAGGCCTGGATCTACTGTTATCCCCTGAAGTGTTGCATTTGCTTCCCCTGTTAGTCCTGTTCGCAAAACATGCTCAAAAGTATTATCAAGCTCCTCAAGTGAGAATCTTCGATCACTTGTAGTAGCAGGATTTCCGTCTTCATCAATGATAGAAGTTTCATTAATATCTACATGGACATCTCCATCCACATTTCCAAGCTGAACTCCTATAAAGCCCAATCTTGCTGGAACTTCAATACCAGATTCATCATATAAAACAGAGCCCGAAAGTTCTACATTATCCACAAACCAGCTTAGCTCTCCCTCGGTTGGATCTCCCTGCCCGCTTTCAAATTGAGCAAGTAGATCAAACTTGGATGATAATGTAACCTGAAGATCAGCCTGAACATTTGAGGCAAGCCCTGTTAAGGTTGGTCCATAATTGCCTGAAAGTGAAATCGTGTATTTTTTTAGACCAAAATAATCAGGATTATATGTATTTGCCTCAGTTTCACTAAGAATCCCGAGGGAGACAAGCATGTCAATATTAGAGAGTCTATCCTGTGATATTGCCCCTGTATTAATCAGGTCCTGTATATCGATTGAAGTTATGATCAGATCATCCTCGGAAATAAGGCCTGCCCTGATTAGGTCGGATGAAGAAACCAATCCAGATGATATCAGATCATCCTTATCGATTGTTGCTGAAGGGTCAAGGAATGAAGGATCGATTGCTCCTGAAATAACAAGCCCCTGAAATGTTACAAGTCCTGAACTTAAAAGGCTACCTGAACCATTTATTCGGACTGAGGAAGTATCTGGTCCAGTAATAAGTGATGAATCCTCAAGAAGGGCTAAATCGAGCACATCAGAGCGAAGAACATCCTCTTTCTTTCTTGCAACTACATCTGAGCTCAGGTCATTCTCCTCAACAAGACCCTCATCTATCAAGCTTGAAAGCGAAACGAGTCCTGAATTTACAAGGTTATAAAGTGATACATTGCCTCCTCTAACTAAATTATGAAGGTTTAAATCATTCATTGTAACAAGACCAGAGGCAACAAGTTCTGTGGCACTTATGGTAATGTTTTTAAAGCTATCTCGGCCGAGGATACCCTCTTCAACAAGTTCTGATAGATTACCAAAGTTACGGATGATTAAGTCATCTACACTGAGAAACCCCAGTGTCACCAGATCACCTATATATGCCTCATCAACGAGGTCATAGAGATAGACTTCATAGGCGCTTATATAGTTATTAAGATCACCCTCTTCAAATAGAATTGAATCTTCAAGCTCAACTATGTCAAGTTCCATATCAGGATTTTTAAGGTCATCCCTTCCAACAAATCCCATATGGATCAAATTTAGAAGATTTACCCCTGCTGTGTCAGAGGCAATAAGACTGTAAAGGCCAACTGTCGGTCCCAAAGCATCGTCTACATCAACGCCAAATGTTGTTTCAACCTCGGAGACATCGATATCGATATTTTCAAAATCAAAGAGACCGACAAACTCATGCTGAACATAGTCATAAAGTGTCTTATCAAAAAGTATTGAATCAAGAAGTGTGCTTAAAGGAACTGTCCCGACATGAACCAAATGGTCGAGCTCTCCTTCCTCGAAGAGGGGGTCTCCATCTATTTGAGCCACCTCAAGATCTTCAAGTTCGAAAACCTTATTGACGAAATCTTTTGGTCGAAGCACAGTAGATGTAACTAAATCTTCAAAACTTAGATGAATATCGCTTAGAAGATCCTCAATAGATATGTAACCACTGCTATCTTCAAGACCTTCGCTCTCGATATATGTCTTTGCCACTACGTCCGATGAAATAAGCTTTTCAAGTGAAATATAGCTATCAGGAATTAATGAAGTCTCATCGACAATCCCTGCATTAACCAGTGCCTTAAGGCTGATAATACTTTCTTTGTAAAAGTCTTTTTTTGCAATCAACCCTGCCTGTATAAGATCATCCTCGCTGATAGTTACACCACCCGTAAATGTGGTGGAGAGAAGGTCTTCAATGTCTAAGCTATCACTTTCACCAAATCCCTCATCCGAAAGTGCCCTCTCTCCTACAATATTTGACGCAATTAATTTCGAAAGCTCAATATCTGAAGTTATAAGGTTTGTGTTTGTAACAATACCATGATGGGCTAAGTCCGAAAGACTTACAAGCCCAAGGGCAATAACTTGATTAACCAAAACGTAATCAGGAGTCCCTGTCTTTACAAGGCCATACTTATTAAGCCTTTCTTGTGTGATTAATCCTGTTGATAGAAGATCTGTTTTATTTACAGTTAAACCAGTTAAATTAAAATCATCTATGGAAAGAAGGCCTGCTTTAATAAGTTCGGATAATGAGGCAATATTATTCGTAGTAAGATCTGAGATAGAGACAATATCATTACCACTCCCATCCTGGGTTATATAAGGCTCAAGGATTGCTTCTTCGAGGATATTTGATTCGAGAAAGGCCCTTTTATTTATCCTTCCCTGAATAAAGATATCATCAAGGAGGACATCTGAAAGGTTGCTCTTAAGATCAGCCTCCTTAATCAATCCAAACCTTAGAAGGTCAGAAATTTTTATATTAGCATGTTGTTCTAATAGACTAATATTTACACGATCTCCATCAACCACATAGCCAAGACTATCGAGCTCATCAATAAGAGATCTGCTAAATCCAAAAAGATCAAGGTCTGCCAAAGGGAGGTCAGAAATATTATCAGAATCTATGAGATTTAAATCAGCAAGATCTTCCATATCAAGGTATCCCATGGCAATAATATCGGCTATAGCATTTCTTTCTAACAGGCTTCTGTCAATAATCTGGGATTCGAGCAAATCATCCCGATCAACGTTGCCAAGTGGCCTAATATCGTTATGGTCAATAATACCGAAGTATATGAGGTGACTTAGTTTGATTGGTGTATTTTCAAGAATTTCATCAAGGTCAATGATTGAGCCAGATGTAATAAGTCCACTTATATCTCCTAATCCTGAAACCTGGTCAGCAAGAAACTCCTGTACAGTAACATTGGTTAGGTTCAGTAGATTAGATGAAACCAGATCACCAAGATCGGAAAGACCAGATTCAATAAGAGCAGGGATATCGATCTCATCAAGTCCGAGGTCACTAAGACCTACAAGATTGTTACTCACAAGGTCAGAAATATTTACAAGCCCTGTATTAATCAAGTTCTGTATACTGAGGGAATTTGTTATAAGGTTACTCACATTTAAAAGGCCTGCATTTGCCAGTTCTTCGAGACGGGCAACTCCAGAATTTAGAAGCTCAACAAGGGAAAAGGAGCTTGTGGCGAGATTTGTATATGAGATAAGACCATTCTGAATGAGTCTCCTCAAGGTGACAACACCTGAATTAACAAGGGCGTGGAGAGAAACATTACCACCTTCAATCAAATGGTGGTAATTCAGTTGAAACTCAGTAGCAAGCCCCCTTGATATGATATCAGCCGCACTTAACGAAACATTGACAAAATCATCTATCTCCAAAAGGCCCTCATCAACCATCTCTGTAAGCGTCGCAATACCATTTGTGAATATTGCAGTTGCATTGACCATGGTTGATGATGAAAAATCCGATAAAGTTATTAAACCTTCTTCAATCAATTCACTTAAAGAGGTTGCTGTCTCGCTTAAAAGATTTGAGATGTTAATTCTTGTTGAAGAAAGAAAATCATTTGCGCTAATCAATCCCTGATCAACCAGATCCTCCAGAGAAGCAATCCCTGATGATATGAGATCGCTTATTCCCAGTGAATCAATATTTATATCGCCGAGGTCTAAAAGACCTGTATTGAATAGGTTTTCAAGTGTGGTAAGCCCGCTTGAGATGAGATCATCTATATCAACAAGGTCCTCAAGAGTTGCCTGGCTTTCAAGATCAAATCCAAGGTGGGCAACATTTGTCGCAAATAGATTTATATCTCTTATAAAGCCAAGGTTTCCAGTAATCGAATCGATAGTTATGAATCCAGCATCCGCGAGCTCGCCCAGGGTAACAAGACCAGAATCTATAAGTTCATCCATATCAACTAAAGCCCCTGTAAGACCTTCAGCCTCCAGAGCAGATGGCCCTATGATTCCAGCATCAATGAGGGCATCAGTATCAATCTCATCCCAGTCGAGAATAGAATTATCAAGGAGGCCAAGGCCTGCAAGCTGTTTAATGCTTACATATCCATTATCAAGGAGGTTATCTGGATCTATATATTGGCCTACCCGAATTAAACCTTCTTCCTCAAGGACTCCAAGATTTAAAAGACCCAATTCATCAAGGTCGCGTAAACTCAGATTATCAAGATCCATCTCAAACTTAATTGGAATCGTCGAGGTCTGGGTAAGCGGGTCAAAACTAACTGACTCTCCAGCCGGAATCAAACCAGCATTGGTTATCTCTTCTACAAAATCTTGAAGGCTACCAATCTTTTCAAAATCTATTTCGGATTGGAAAGCCACCTCAAATGCAGTTCTAAAATCCATCACATCTGAAAAGGAGGCATCAATGAAAGGAATATCTATATTAAATCCCTCAGCACTGGATATATTTTCAAGCCATCCCTTAAGTTGATTAAATAGATTATTCAATCCTTCTTCACCGAGCTTGACAAAATCACTTAAGTTCCCAACTCTCAAATTCTCTATGCCACTATAATTGATATTAGCAATCTGCCCACTATCTTTACCCGTTACAGTCAGTGGATAGGTTTCGTTTCCGATCACCTGAAGTGTATCATTATCGGTTGCTGTATCAGTAAAATTAATTGGAATTGAGAATGGGTTTCTAAAGTCCACAATGAGTTTATCGGACTGATTCCCACCTGTAATATTGACAGCAGTAGTCTCGGAAAGTGCCTGGCTCTGAAGCACGGATTGATTGACGTTATTAATAAGTTGAAGGGTATCAACATCATCAACCCTCTTCATCCGTAGTGTTGCGTCAAGCGCTGAACCTGCTATGGCTGAATATGTAAAATCACTAAGCAAGATTCTTGGCTCAAGTTGTTCAAGATGAACCCGATTGGGTCTTGGTGAAGCCATCCTGTTTCTTCGCCTGAACCTCATTAAACTTCTCGATAGACTCATTCTTAACCTCCATTTTTAATGAATGGTTAATAGATTTATTGTAAAAACCTGAGCCCTGCTCTAACACGATCCTCCTTAGC
The DNA here is from genome assembly GCA_037443425.1 of Deltaproteobacteria bacterium. GTDB lineage: Bacteria > Desulfobacterota > BSN033 > BSN033 > UBA1163 > JBBIOI01. Next base: position 27,859 of record JBBIOI010000017.1, on the reverse strand, counting down.
CTTTACCCACATGACCTCTGCAAATACTGGTATAGAGATCCCCATTCTTGGGATGGGAAAATGCAGTTTTATTACCTCCCCCTTTTCAAAACTTTTATCTGACTCTATCCCCATACCTTCCTCACTAAGATCCAATGAAACTCCTTTACCTCTAATTTCTCTCATAACACTTAATTCGCCCTTTATAGTTTCAAATGTAAATGGTCGTTTAAATCTCTTCCTTTCTTTCAATCTCTTTTCAATTTCAAATTTTTTAAGTATCAAGGATTGCCTCCTTCAGCATAGATATGAAATTTGTTACTAAATAGCCTCAGATATCTTTTAAATCTTCATTGATAACTAATTAAAACTACGATTAAAATATTTTTAAAAAGGATTTTATTAAGAATAAGTTACTCCCTTTCGTGAATCTAAATCAATCCCTAAAAAGAGGGATTTTTAAATTGTATCTCTCAAACAAAAATATTTTAGGTGGTCCTTATTTTTGTGTGGTATTACTATCTTAGGCTATACTATATACTCAGTTAAGGCGGAGACTCTCTTTTTCAGGGATCACATATTTTGCGAGGAGGTAAAGGATATGGAAAGTAAGATAAATATTTCATTTTTAGTAATTGGTATAATCTTTTTATCTATTTCATTTTCTTATGGAGAAATCTATCCCGAAAAGACTATCAAAATCCTATGCCCTTTCACACCCGGAAGTTCAACAGATTTGATATCAAGGCTTATTGCAGAGATTTCATCAAAACATTTAAACCGAAGTGTTGTAGTGATAAATAAGCCTGGTGCCGCAGGAAGTGTTGCTGCAGCAGATGTCATTAATTCGCCACCAGATGGCTATAAACTGGTAAAACTAACAAATGTCTTTTTTGCAACCATAGTAAAAATTCAAAATTTCCCGTTTAAAGGAGATGATCTTATCCCGATTGCGAACTTTGTAGAGTATAAATTAGGAATAATTGTAAAGGATAATTCTCCCTTTAAAACATTTTCTGACCTATTGGACTATGGGAAAAACAACCCTGGTAGAATGAGATGGTCACATCCGGGTCGTGGAACTACACTTCATCTGAATTTTTTACTAATTCTCAGAAGGTTGGGCATCGATGCAATCGATATTCCATATAAAGGAACACCTGAACAGCTTAGTGCCCTCTTAGGTGGACATGTTGATGCATCAGCTGTACCTTATGGAGCTGTGAAGCATCTTGTAAAGGCGGGAAAAATTAGATGTCTAATCTTTTTTAGTGATAGAAGATTTGCTGATCCGTCAGATGTCCCATCTACGGTAGAACTCGGGTTTCCCGAGGCTTCAAAATATATCTCTGTTGGGGGTTTATTTGCTCACAAAAATACGCCTGAAAATATAAAAGATATCCTCATCGATGCATTTAAAAAGACTTGTGAAGATCCTGAGTTTAAAAAAGGGCTTGAGAAGATTGGGGAAGAGCCAAGGTGTGGAGGTCCTGATTTTCTGAAAGATGCAATAAAAAGAGGGGAAGAAGTAGGTATCCCAATAATAAAAGAGTTGGGGCTTTATTAATATATCAATTTATCCCTGCCTCTCACATATTCCATTTAGGAGGCTTAGTTTTTGAAGCATCTCTTTTCCCGTGATAAGTTATGTGGCATTGGCTTATCTCAATTCTATACTTATTACGAAGCATAATTTAATCTATACCCTCACCTACGTTATTCCCGTGAAAAGGGAATCCAGCTGTTTTTTACTAAAAACCTCCATTTATAAGTCATTGCGAACCCGAAGGGCGTGGCAATCTCATAGATTCCACAATTCGCTCGGGATGACAATTCTAAAGATTGCATCGGCTTTGCCTCGCAATGACAATCTTGATTCGTTCAATTTATATAAGAATTAAGCTGTCATTCCTGCGAAGGCAGGAATCCAGGGAAAAGAAAAACATTTAAAAATGGGGCAATTTAGTTCTTGGAGGTTTAAGAGCTGACGTATGAGTTAGTACAAGAGGAATGATAATCCACTTTTGAAATTAAGGCTTTTGAAACTAAATGGAGAATGAGATCTTTGGACGTACCTTAATTTTTAAAATATTGCATTTTTTAAAATCTGTGATAATATTTTTGTAAAGGGTGAAATTTGGAAGATTTCTTTAAACTAATCAGAGGTCGTTCCATTCCTGGAATATTAATCTTTGATCTGAGGAATCATCTACTATACTTCAATAATCAGGCGTTAGACTTTATTTCTGAGTTTAAAAAAACATCTAAGCCGAAAATTAAAGTCCCTTTTCTTATCCCTAATGAAATTATTAATCTCTGTTATGAATTAAAGAAAGGTATTGGAAAAAAGAAATGGGATTTTAGAAAAGATGTGAAAAGTAAGATCTTGAATAATATATTTGGTGCCCCATTTTTTATACGAGCATTCTTTATAGGAGGAAGCAAGATCATAAATCCCACTCATATTATGGTCTTGCTTGAAAAGATAGTAAAAATCCATGATGTAAATTACGACAAAACACAAAAAAATTATAAACTTTCAGACCGAGAGATGGATGTCCTAAAACTTCTAATCGATGGATTTTCAAATAAAGAAATCTCAAATAAACTGTTTATATCTGAATTCACTGTGAAAGACCACATTAAACATATCCTCCAAAAGATGGGGATCTCTTCAAGAAACAAAGTTATTACTTCATTAAAATAGAAACCTGTTTAACAAATTACGAAGCATTTCATTCCCTCACAATAACAGCCTATTTTCCCCCTATTTTTTAATTACACCGATAACGTTTGGGATTGGACGAGCAACTTGAGGCAGATTGTCCTCGTTTGAATCAATATTATGAGTCCCGATTTTTTCAAATTCAAAACCTTCTGAGTTAAAATATAAACTGGCCTCAGGTCCCCCTTCTAAATACATTGCATTATAAATATAGATGGGTAAGGCAAGGAGGATGTTGATAAAATCATGGACAGAATATGGCTTCTGACCGAAGATAAAAAGTACATTTCCATTTTTGTCTATACCAATAGCTGCTGTACTCCACTTTTTGTTCTGTTTCTCCCATACATTTTCCTGGCGACAACTTATCATCCTTATCCCTTGAATAAGGGTCTGATATTTATTTTTTAGCTTATCAAAATCCTGGCATGTTAAATCTATGATCTGTATTTCAGGAACAGTTTTATCAATAGGATTGAAGGCTAAAACAGCTTTATACTTCTGATTCAATCTCGGATTATTAATATGATTAAAATTCTTCATATAACCAACATTTTTAATTCCATCAGTTTGAAACATCCCCGCATTAATGGCTGATATAAGATTATATTTTTGACTCCACCCCTTTGGTGTCATTTTCGTGCCTCCCAATTCTGAGGCACATAGAAGTTTAAATTGGTAATATTTTGTATCAATTTTTATGACAGTAATCTTTTCTTGATCTGCCTCTAAGATAGATAATCCTTCACTAACTCTTTTCAAAAATTGATTTTCTGAATGGACCTCTGAAAAAAGAAAAAATAGGAAATAGATAAGAAAAATAAATTTCCTCACCCTCATACCTGTTTAATTATACTTTTAAATCTAAATTTCCCTTACACCTTCTACTTCGAGATTTATTGTCTCTCGGGTTTTGAAGAGACCTTAAGAAGCGTTTTAACCATCTCATACTCTTCTGCCATCATCTTTTTAAATTCTGAGGATGGAACATAATCTACTAAGGAATTCAATTGTTTTACAGCCCTTGCTACCTCTTCAGATTTAATTGTTTTTTCAAGAGCTGAACTGAGTAAATTCTTAATCTCTTCAGGGACTCCGACCGGAAGATAAAATGCATTTCTAACAGAAACAATATCACGTTTATAACCTAATTCCTTCAATGTTGGCACATTCGGGAATTCTGGCATTTTTTGGGAAATCAAAAGTGCCTTAAGCTTTCCAGCCTTGATATGAGGTAGAACAAGACCTGTTGATAGAACACTTAGCTCCACATGTCCACCCAAAAGGGCAGTCATAGCAGGAGAGGCACCTTTGTAAGGAACCATTATACTTTCTGTCTCCGTTTCTGATTTTATGATCTCGTGATTAAAATGTCCAACTCCACCTACTCCAGTTGTGCTTACTCGAAGCTTACCAGGGTTTTTCTTCATATAATCCACTAACTCTATCATATCTTTCCATGGAGAATCAGCCTTTGCCATTAGCACAATGGGTAAAGAGACTGCCAGACATAATGCGTCAAGGTCACGAAGAGGATTGCATGGTACTGTGTCAGGATTCATTGCATGTGCATAGTAGATATTTGAATTGGCATAGAGGATTGTATAACCGTCTTTCTTACTTTTTGCCACAAAATCTGCACCTATTGTTGCCCCTCCACCCGGCTTATTAATAGGAATGACAGGGGTCTTTAAATATTTCTGTAGCTCTGAGGCAAGAACCCTCCCTGTGAGATCGGTCATGTCTCCTGGGGTCATCGGTATAATAAGCTGGATCGGTTGCGAGGGATATGTTTGAGCACTTAATGAAGCGGAAAAAAATATGCAAAAGATGATCAAAATCCAAAAATAAAATATTCGTTTCATAAAAACCCCCTTTACTTTTATTTTATTTGAATTCTAAGAATTTGTTTAAAAAAAATCAATCAAAAATTATATTATCTTAATTGAGCGACTACAGTTCTTGAAAAAAATAATTAAACCTTTAATAATAGTTAAGCTTAAATGGTGAAAAAATGGAAAGTTCAAGCTCAATCGTTTATCGAACATTTGCTTCCTTAAACTATCATGATTATCGACTTGTATGGCTTGGTTCTGTAACAGAACATCTCGGAGAATGGATGGAACTTGTAGCACTTCTATGGCTTGTTAATGAACTCACACATTCTCCTTTAATGTTAACCATTGTTGGATCATGCCGTTATATTCCAATGATTATCTTTCCTATCTTTGGAGGAATGATAGCAGATAGCATGGAAAGGCGAAAACTTCTTATTATTGCACTTCTGGCTGCTGCCTCATTATCCATTATTTTGGCTATACTCGTAAAAACAGGAATCGTAGCTATCTGGCATATAATAGTTCTTTCACTATTAAGCGGTGTTACAACAAGTCTCAATCATCCTGCAAGACACTCCATTATACCAAATTTGGTACCAAGAGAGCATCTCCTTAATGCCATCTCACTTGATAGTGCCTCTGTTCAGGCTTCAAGGCTTGTTGCTACACCTATTGCTGGGGCCCTTATCTCTTACTTCGGTGTCATACCTGTTTTTGGTATAAGGGCACTTGGAACCCTTTCCGCTGTAGGCTGGTTATTATTTGTTAGAATAAAACTTAAACCAGTTCCAACCAATAATACACCATTTCGAAATGTGATAGAAGGATTGAAATATGTCCGTAGAAATATTTTGCTCCTGAGCATGGTACCTCTTTACCTTCTTCCCATGCTCAGTCAGAATACCTATAGTAACTTCCTCCCGGTCTTTGCAACAGATATTTTAAAAATTGGTCCAACAGGTTATGGCCTCCTTCAGGGGGCTCCAGGACTCGGGGCATTAATAAGTCTTATAGGCCTTGCGTCATTCGGTTCTTATCGAATAAAAGGTTCACACCTCTTCTTAATCAGCGGGATATTAGGACTATCTTTTATCATATTCTCTTTGGTTCATTTACCACTTTTTTCCATTTTGTTCCTTATCATCATTGGTGGTATGATAACTTCTTTTATGACTATAAACACAGCCTTGATCCAGAGTCAGGTCTCTGATGTAATGCGAGGAAGGGTAATGAGTCTAAGGGAAATTGCATTTGGGATCGGTCCGGCAGGGAGTCTAATTTTTGGAGCAATTGCAGAGTCCTATAGTGTAACTTTTGCACTGGGAGTGCTTGGAACTTTATGCCTTTTAATTTCGATTTCATTATATCTGCTTCTGCCTAAGGTTCGAACAACAACAGTTTAAACCTTCTGATTATCTTATAGAAATCTAATGATAAAAATGGATCCTTCGACATCCCAAAAAGGTGAGATTTACAATCACAATCTGAGGACCCAAATCGAGGAATTATCCATTCAGATATATCCATTAATTTCCTGGCGATTTTACACTCCATCTTTGAAGACGAATATCCAGCAAGGGCATAACAGAATAAAGCCTCTTGACGGAGTTTATCTATATGCCAGTGATTCTTCTTTTTCAGTCCTATATGTCTCTTTACCCGATATGAAAGCCCCTTCATTGCAGAGCCAACGTATATATAGAATCCTTCACTAAAGAATAGATTTCCTAATTTACCAATTCTAATCGTTTTACCCCTTTTTATCCTCAAAACTATTAGATAATGCCCCTTATCTTTTATTTTGGTACTCATATCTATATTTTTAACATATTTAACATAGTATGCATCTTATTTTCAGTGATGAGGTTATATTGCGTATCTAGCAAATTCTTTAAGGCGGTTTTGCCAATAAGCATCCCATTCTCCATTTAGCTTCAAAAGCCTTAATTTCAATATTGGAAATAAAGCTGTCATTCCTGCGAAGGCAGGAATCCAGGGAAAAGAAAAACATTAAAAAACAGTTGGATTCCCGTTTTCACGGGAATGACGCAGGGGGTAGAGATTAAATTATGCTTCGGAATAAGTATAGCATTGAGATAAGCCAATGCTACATAACTCGTCACGGGAAAAGAGATGCTTCTTTTAACATCCCACTTCCTCATTACTTCGGTCGTTTTACTACCTCGAAGTGAAAGAAAGGAATATCATTTAGAGAACTCTTGCCGATGACAATCTCAACCAGGAAATGTCATTGCGAGTGTAGGCATGGCAATCTAATTTTTTAATGTGTTTTTCGATGCTCGTCTTTCTCGCCGAAACAAATTATTATAAATGGGAGCATTAAATTGAAAATGTTAAAAAAAGATAATAAAATTTTTTTATGATGAGGATACCAACTGCCTATTTAGAGCAGAAAAAAATTCAGAGGATATTCTTCTCTATAAGAAAAGATAAAAATGTTAGTGATGAAGACTATCTTCGCCTGATGAAAAATATTTATGACAGAGGTGCCTTATGTTTTTATCTTTCAACTACAAGACAGTTACAACTATTTAGAACGTTTAAAGAAATAGCAGAAGATGAATATCTAACAGGCATTGGTCATTTAAACATAGAGGAAAGTATCTCTCTTCTTGGAAAACCTATCCATTATCACGAATCAAAAGTTATTTCTACAATGATTAAGGTTCTTCCTCCTCATGAATCGATAAAGAGTGCTCTTCCTCGACCTACCTCTTACGAAGTCTTAACTCAAAAAGAGATAGATAAGATTACACTTGACTCAGACCGATTAGAAAAAGAGCTTTCCAATTTTAATGTCGATGTTACAAAATTCATTCTATTAAATGGAAAATATGGAGAATGGCTTTTAACCCTTGGTAGAGGAGATTTGATAATAGAAGCCGTTGAGAAGCTAAGGCAAAAAGGATTCATCCCTATCTTTTCAGGTAGATTTACTACCTTTTTTCTGCCAAAGGCAAAATCGATTGATGTAGCTGCCTATGCAGTCCCCATTAATAAAAAACAAGGCCTTTTTAGTCTTGAGAAGGCATGTGAGTTGATTAAAAAATTTGAAAAACCTATCATTTCCCTAAATCCATTTGCTGATGGAAAACTATCTAAAAAGCCTAAAGAGGCATTAAATTTCATTTTTGATGAACTCAGAGTAGTTGCAGCAATCGTAGAGGTCTCAACCATTGAAGAGATAAAAAGGATAATAGAAAACATGAGAGGTGTTCCCTCGATCATCCCCCCACGAAAAACATGATAGCAGCTGAACCAAGGGGTATTGTTAAATTATCATCAATTCTTAAAGGAAGAAATTCTAAAACTGTTGCAACAATTGAACCAAGAATTCCTTGTATTAAATTTATATTTGGATAAGCAAACACAATCAATACGGATGTTAGCAAAAAGGCTAAACTCCCTTCTAAGGTCTTATCAAAGAGCGAAACCTTTCCAAACAGCTTTCCTGCTAAAGCAGCAACTGTATCAGATATAATTAGAAAAAGGATACTTAAGATTGCAATCTCTTTAGGAAATAGTATTATCGTCAGAATGGTTGAGAAGAGAAAATAGGTTGATCCCATAAAGCCTTCAACCTCTTTTTCTCTTAAAACCCTGTTAAAAAAATATTTTTTAAAAATAGAGCCAAGACCTTTATGAAAATGTCGCAAAATGTCAATCGAAAGATAAAATATGAAGAAAGGGATAAGGAATATTAAAACAGTCTCCTTAGAAGTCAAATGATAAAAGATAGGTATAATCAATGTAGAAAGGTGAACTATCTTTCTTCTGACTTCTACCCCAGTTAAAGCCGATTTATTCATTTCAAGATTTTGATCCTATTTCTTTAAGACTCTTTACCTCTTCGTTTGTTAGAAAGCGAAATTCACCTCGAGGAAGCCTTCCCAACTTTATACTACCAAATTGAATCCTTTTTAGTTTTAATACAGGATGACCAATTGCTAAAAACATCCTTTTTATAAGGCGATTTCTCCCTTCTGTAACAGTAATCTTTATCCAGCAATTCTTATCCCTAAACCCAATTATCTTACATGAGACTGCTTTTGCGATACCATCTTCAAGCATTACACCCTTTTTAAGACGCAAAAGCTCCTTTTCTTCAGGAACACCTGAAACCTTTACCATGTAAGTCCTTGGAACTAAAAATTTGGGATGTGATAGCTTATATGCAAGCTCTCCATCGTTTGTTAAAAAGAGAAGTCCTTCCGCATCATAATCAAGCCTTCCAACAGGATAAAGACGCCACTTAATCCTCTTTAAAAGATCAATCACTGTTGGTCTGCCCTTAGGATCCTTAACCGTTGATACATATCCTTTTGGCTTATTTAAAAGAATTGTGACAGTAGGTTCAAATCGATCAATCCTTTTACCATCAACTTTTAAAAAGTCCTTATCTGGATCGGCTTTAAATCCCATCTGTGTAATAACTTTTCCATTTACTGTAACCCTGCCCTCTTTAATAATCTTTTCAGCTTCTCTTCTTGATGCTATACCAGCTCTGGCTAAAATCCTTTGAAGCCTCTCTAAGGGCACTTCTTTCTCCTATTGTTTTAATCCTTCTTCTGCCGATCCCTCTTCTGATGTAAAATCATTCAATCCTTTATTTATAACATCCTGGACTGAAGTCTCTTGAGGGACTGGTGGCGGTTGAATCTCTCTAAGGGTTGGTAGGTCAGAAAGTGTGTTTAATCCGAAAAGCTCCAGAAAGGCCTTTGTGGTTCCGTATATTATTGGCCGACCAGGAATATCCTTTCTCCCTGTTATCTTAATCAAACCCTTTTCAAGAAGATTTCTAATTACCCAGCCTGAATCAACTCCTCTTATTTCTTCTATTGCAGGCCTTGTAATTGGTTGACGATAGGCAATAATGGCCAAGGTTTCGAGTGCAGATCTACTCAATTTTACAGGTTTTACCTTTTTAAGCCTAATTATCCACTGAGAAATCTTGGGCTTAGTTCTAAATTGATATCCACCTGCAACCTCAACAAGTTCTATCCCCTTAAAATCTTTTTCATAATCATCCTTTATCTGACGAATACCTTCTAATATAGCCTCTTTACTAAATTCTGGAAGGATTTGCATAAGATAATCAATTGTTAAAGGTGAATCAGAAACGAATATAAGCGACTCGAGTATTGCCCTGATATCTATTTCATTCATAAATAGCTCCCTTAAAAAGAGGCCTTCTCTTTATCTTTGCTCAAAAAACTCTATCTTTTCTCCAGTAGAAATTGAAGATATTGCATGTTTATAAACTAACTGGTCGCCTTCTCCTCTGATTAAGATACAGAAATTGTCAAAACTAAATATCACTCCTTGAATCTTATGACCTGTTGTTAATTCAATTATAACTGGTTTTTTCTCCTTTCTAATTTTGTTGAGAAACTGGTCCTGGATATTTATCTGATTTTTTGCTATGGCCATTTGTCTACCTCCTGTAAAAAATTTTTAATCTCACTAATAATTTCTTTTTTATCCTTAACTATGTCCCACCAGTGGACTTCAGGATCAGCCTTAAACCAAGTTAATTGACGTTTTGCAAAATGATGCGTTTCAAATTTAATCTCTTTTATTGCATCATCCCAACCTGACTTTTTATAAAGATATTTAATCATTTGTTTATAACCCAAACTCTTCATAGGCTTCAATCCTTCGTGAAAACCCATTTCAATCAGTTTTTTTACCTCTTCAAGTAAACCCATTTCTATCATCTTGTCCACTCTTTCGTCAATCTTCTGATATAGTTCATCTCTTGGGATTTCAAGTCCAATTTTTAGGGTTTTATATGGTCTGTCTCCAAAACGATGTTGTTCTCGAAAAAATGATATTGGTACTCCAGTTGCTTCAAAAACTTCAAGTGCCCTTACAATCCTGAAAATATCCCTTGGATGAAGTTTAGATGCTGACTTTGGATCCACCTCTTTCAAACGATTATATAAAAAATCTCCTCCCTTTTTTTCAGCTTCCTCCTTCAGTCTTTCCCTGACCTTCGGTTCTATCTTTGGTTGACTAAATATACCCTGGGTGAGGGCCTTTATATACAGACCTGTCCCTCCAACGACCCATATCAATTTTTTCTCGATATGAAGCTCCTCTATCTTTTTTCTGCCAAGTGTTCGATAAAGTGCTGCATTAAAATTTTGATCAGGATCAACAATATCTATCATATGATGAGGAACCTTTTTTCTCTCCTCAAGGGTAGGCTTTGCAGTACCTATATCCATGTATCGATAGACCTGCATCGAATCTGCGCTAATGATTTCTCCCCCAAATTCCTGGGCAAGATCTATTGCTAATTTAGACTTTCCAACCCCTGTTGGTCCTAAAAGGATGATTAAACTGGGGCGGTTGTTTTTCTCCATATTTAGACGAATTTTAATTAATCAAAATTCAGACTTCAAGGCCTGGAAGGGATTCCTCGCTTCATTTAAAAATTACTTGAAATTGATGACCAATTTATATTAGATTATTCATCGTAAAAATTTTTTTAGGCCCCTCAAAATATAAAAACCCATTGGTTGCCTCTTTATGATATGAAGGAGATGAAAATGTCTTCTTTAACTCAAAAATCAATTCCTGAATTGATGAGTCTTTTTGAAATTGTAAATCTCCCCGCAAAGGAGAAACTGCATGAATATTTCACCGATGTTATGAATATCCTTAATTCATATTTTCCGATAACATATTCAGCCCTCTTTATTCATGACCATAAAAAAGATTCTTTACATCTTGAGGCCCTTTATGGAATTGATCATGATATTCATCCAACAGTTTGTAGTTCAAAAAAAGGCACTGTTGGAAAAGTAATTGGCTCTCAAAAACCGATGGTTATTCAAAATCTATCCCAGGAGCCATTATATGAAGAAATGAGCAAGAAAAAAGGTATAATCGAAAAGATTAATCCCCCTCTACTGTGTATGCCAATTGTGGGAGAAGATTTTGCAATTGGTGTTATCAACATCAATTCATTGGGTAAAAATAGCGAAGAGTTTAGCTTAGATTTCCAATTTTTAACAGTCCTTCAGGCTATTTTGTGCCCAAAGATTGAAAGATATATAAGATCGAAGACCAATTCATATTTATTAGATGAAATATTGGAAAGGAAGCTAAACGAATTTTTAGATAAAGTTGATCCTTATGTTGAGGCAAAAGGGAAAATGGGACTCCTCGATGACATTATCTCACTTGTAGAAAGGATCCTTATTAATTCTGCACTAAAAAAGGTAGACTATGTGCAGACTGCTGCCTCAGAACTCTTAGGAATTAATAGAAATACACTTAGGAAGAAATTAAAAGATTTAAAAATAAAGATACCTAAAGCTTAAAAGGGTTTAATAAAGTGAGATGAACGAAGAAAAAAATACCGAAACCTTAGTCGAACTTTCGAGTAATTGGGGTGCAAGTCTATTCGGGGTTGCAGCTACTTGTTTATTGGAAGAAAAGCATCATCTTTTATCTCCTCGAGTACTTGAAAAATTTCCATTTGCAATCTCCATTGGATTTCATCTCTCCGATTCTATTCTTGAGGAGATTGAAACAGAACCTACACCTCTTTATTTTCACCACTATCAGAGGGTAAACATCCTACTTGATACCATTGGTTTAGTCATTACTTCAAAAATCCAAGAATCAGGCTACAATGCTATACCTATTGCTGCATCTCAGATTATTGACTGGAAAAATCAAAGGGGACATCTTTCCCATAAACACATAGCAAGGCTTGCAGGCCTTGGTTGGATAGGTCGAAATAATCTCCTTGTAAACGAAAAATTTGGTTCAAGGATACGCCTTGTTACTATATTAACAGATCTTCCTCTTAGAATTAACCAACCATCTTCTGGAAGCTGTGGTTCGTGCAGAGAATGTATTTATGTATGCCCTGTGGGTGCAATATCTGAAAAACAAGAGGATTTTAATCATTTAGCATGCTACGAACAGTTGAGAACCTTTGCTAAAAATCTCCATTTCAGCCATAATATTTGTGGGATCTGTATGAAGGCCTGTCGAGGCCGACGTTAATAAAAATCCCCTCACCATTTCCTCTCTCTTAGAGAGAGGATAAGGTTTTTTCATTGATTAAATAAATCGTTATAAAAAATTTAGGGAATTAATTATGAATACATCACCTTATCGTTTTTCAAGGGATTTTGACGTAATTGTTGTAGGAGGAGGGCATGCAGGTATTGAGGCAGCCTTAGCCTCTTCGAGGATGGGGCATCCAACACTTCTAATTACCCAGAATGTTGATCAAATAGGTTATATGTCCTGCAATCCTGCTATAGGTGGTCTGGCAAAGGGTCACCTTGTAAAGGAGATAGACGCACTTGGTGGAGAAATGGCAAAAGCAACAGACGAAACAGGAATTCAGTTCAGACAGCTAAATACAGGTAAAGGTCCTGCTGTCCGAGCCTCCAGAGCACAGGTAGATCGCCAGGCCTACAGGTTACGTATGAAAAAGGCAATAGAGGACCAAAAAGACCTATTAATGAAACAGGCAATTGTTGAGGAGATTTTAGTAGAAGGCGATAGTGTCTCTGGTGTGCGAACAGAATTGGATGAAATTATACTGGCAAAGGCAGTAATCCTTGCACCGGGTACTTTCCTCAATGGTCTTATTCATATTGGACTAACACACTTCCCTTCGGGCAGAATGGGTGATCCGCCTTCCATAGGCCTATCAGAATCTCTTAGACGGTTAGGGTTTAGAATGGGAAGACTAAAAACAGGTACAACCCCAAGACTTGATGGGAAAAGCATAGACTTCTCGAGGCTTACCCCTCAATATGGTGATGAAAATCCTCTTCCTTTTTCATTTACAACAAAAGAGCTAAATGTAGATCAAGTACCCTGCTACATTACTTATACGAATCAGAAGACCCATGAAATTATCAAGAGCGGCCTGGACCGCTCACCCCTCTACTGTGGGATCATTAAAGGTATAGGTCCAAGATATTGTCCATCGATAGAGGATAAAGTCGTAAGGTTTGCAGATAAAAAAAGACACCAGATATTTTTAGAGCCAGACGGAAGAAACACAAAGGAAGTTTATCCAAATGGTATATCAACAAGTCTTCCACTCGATATTCAAATAAAGATGTTAAGATCGATTGAAGGCCTTGAAGAGGTTGAGATTATAAGACCAGGCTATGCAGTTGAATACGATTTTGTAGACCCAACAGAACTTAAACCAACACTCGAAACTAAAAAGATACGTGGACTCTTTCATGCAGGACAGATAAATGGGACATCTGGCTATGAAGAAGCTGCTGCCCAGGGGCTTATAGCAGGAATAAACGCTGCCCTTCTTATTCAAAAAAGGGAACCTTTTATTTTGAAAAGATCTGAAGCATATATTGGTGTTCTAATTGATGACCTTGTTACAAAAGGTACCTCCGAACCCTATCGAATGTTTACCTCAAGGGCAGAATATCGCTTATACCTGAGAGAAGATAATGCAGACCTGAGGCTTACTCAGAAGGGATATGAAATAGGATTGGTAAATGAAGAGCAATATAAAATATTTTTAGAAAAGAAAAACAGTATTGAAAAGACACTTTCAAGAATATCGATATTAAAGATAAATCCAACAAAAGAGCAAAATGAATTATTGATTAAATTCGGAAGCGCTCCAATAAAGAAAGAGGTCTCACTTCGTGAACTTTTAAAAAGACCCGAGATTCATTTTTCTCATCTTCTTGAAATTGATAAATCTCTTGATGGAATCCCAAAGGAGGTTATCGAAGAGGTTGAAATCCAGGTAAAATATGAAGGCTATATTAAAAGGCAGTTGGAACAGATAGAGAGATTTAGAAGATTGGAGGACGTAAGGATACCAGAAGACTTCGATTTTAATCAAGTAGCAGGTTTATCCAAAGAGGTTATGGAAAAATTGATTAAAATTAGACCAATCTCTCTTGGTCAGGCCTCAAGGATTTCGGGTGTAACACCTGCAGCAATATCTATATTGATGATAAATTTAAAAAAACAGGGCTACCTGTAATGACTGTGTGGTTCAATTATTACCTTTATTGACTCCTTTGCTTCTTCAACTAATCTGAACCCTATTCCTGTATCACTGAGGGGAAGTCTATGGGTAATCATATCAATCAGTGGCAAACGATGAGATTGAATAATTTTTATGGCATTGCTTATATCCAGAGGGCTTCCACCATATGTAGGCACAAGCCTAATACCATCATTCCAGAATTCAAAAAATGGAAAAACAAAATTGAGTCCTGGCTCAAGTGGCGCAAAACAGATGATCGTTCCACCTCTATCAACACATTTTAATGCCTGCATATAGGCTGAAATTGTCCCAGCACAAACGATCACAAGATCTGGAAGCCTTCCATTATTGATCTCTCGAATCTTTTCTGGACTTACATCCTTTGCATATATTGCTTCATCTGCTCCAAATCTTTTGGCTGCCATTGTACGAAATTCATTTACATCAGAAGCAATAATCCTTCCTGCCCCAATTGCCCGGGTAACTGAGATTTGAAGAATTCCTGAAATTCCGCTTCCAATTACAAATATGCTCTGGCCAGGTTTAAATCCTCCGAGTCTCAGACCTCGTAACACACATGCAAGAGGTTCAATAAAAACCCCTTCTTCGAAAGATACATCATCAGGTAATATAAATACCCCCCTGTCAACATTTATAGCAGGGACTCGCACATACTCAGAAAATCCACCAGGATCAAAATTCGTACTTCTTAGTGTGTCACAAACAGTATGAAAGCCATTCAGACAATAATGGCATGTATTACACGGCACATGATGTGATACAAAAACCCTTTGTCCAACTTTATATTTTTTAACCTCTCTCCCGACCTCAACAATCTCTCCCGTAATTTCATGTCCAAGGACTCGGGGTGCTTTCTTGATACGATACCACTCCATTACATCGCTACCACATATTCCACTTGCAATAATTTTTACTAACAATTCATCAGGACCTATTTTTGGAATAGGAATCTCCTCGAGCCTTATATCCCTGTTGTTATAATACATTGCCACTTTCATATTCGGTATAATCTAAATGTATCTTCCCTATCTTTTATTCTTCTCAAATTCAAATATCTCATTTGCCTCTTTTGGGGTAGCCCTTTCATGAATAATCGCCCTCAATGCCTTTATCATTGCTACAGGGAAATCGTGCTGCCATATGTTTCTACCTAAATTGACACCGATTGCCCCTTTTTGCATTCCATCATAGACAAATTCAAAAACCTCAAATTCATTATCTACCTTTGGACCACCTGCCATTACAACTGGCACAGGACACCCGCCAACAACCTTTTCAAAATTTTCGCACCAGTAGGTCTTTACAATCCTTGCACCAAGCTCCGCCGCAATCCTACAGCAGAGGGCCAGATAGCGTGCATCCCTCTTTTCTAACTCCTTACCAACTGCTGTGACCGCCATCACAGGGATTCCATATCGCTCACCTTCGTCAACGAGTTTTGCAAGATTCAATAGGCTCTCCTTCTCATATTCACTTCCAACAAAGATGGAGATACCTACTGCAGAGGCATTAAGCCTTATGGCATCTTCCATTGATGTTGTTATCCCTTCGTTGGAAAGATCTTTGCCTACCATGCTTGTACCACCCGAAACCCTAAGGATTATGGGCTTTGTATTTTCAGGGTCAATAGATGAACGGAGAACTCCTCTTGTAACAAATATGCCATCACAGTAGGGAAGAAGGGGCCGAATAGTTTCACCCGGTTTTTCAAGTCTTGTAGTTGGTCCCTGGAAATATCCATGATCTATCGGCAGAAAAAGACAATGGCCATCTGACTGAATCAATTGTGCCAAACGATTCTTCATCCCCCATTCCATAATCTTACCTCCTCATATATATTTTACTACTAAATCACCAACTTCTGAGGTTGAATAACCCATCTTTCCAGCACTAAGATTCTTTACATGCTTCTCAACAACACTCATAATTGCCTTTTCAACTGCCTTTGAAGCCTCTTTCTCGCCTAAATGATCAAGCATCATCTGACATGCAGAAATGGCAGCAAGCGGACTAACCACACCCATCCCTGTATATTTAGGTGTTGATCCACCAATTGGTTCAAACATTGAAACTCCATCTGGATTGATATTTGCTCCTGCTGCAATTCCCATTCCTCCCTGGATCATTGCACCGAGATCCGTGATTATATCTCCAAACATATTATCTGTTACAATCACATCAAACCATTCTGGATTCTTGACCATCCACATACATATTGCATCAACATGTGCATAATCTGTATTTATTTCTTTATATTCCTTTGCCACTTCATAAAAGACCCTTTCCCAGAGATTGAAGGCATAGGTTAAAACGTTCGTTTTTCCACAAAGTGTTACCTTATTCTTCTTACCTCTCTTACGACAGTATTCAAATGCAAAACGGATACACCTTTCAACCCCCTTTCTTGTGTGTATAGCCTCCTGAATGGCAATCTCATCTGGTGTGCCTTTCTTGAAAAATCCTCCTGCACCAATATAAGTCCCTTCAGTATTCTCTCTAACAACCACAAAATCTATATCTTCAGGTCCTTTATCCTTTAGCGGGGTATCAACACCGGGATAAAGTTTAACAGGTCTAAGATTGATATATTGATCAAGTTGAAATCGGATTTTCAGCAATATCCCCTGCTCAAGGATTCCTGGTTTAACATCAGGATGACCTATCGCCCCAAGATAGATTGCATCCATCTTCTTTAACTCCTCAAGAACCGAATCAGGAAGGGTCTCTCCAGTCCTTAAATACCTTTCTCCACCTAAATCATATTTTTCGAGATGATATTTAAAACCAAATTTGCTTGAGACTGCTTCTAATACCTTTAATCCCTCTCTAATAACTTCTGGACCTGTTCCATCTCCCGGAATAACTGCTATATTATACATAACCTTTACCTCTCCTTTTAATTGTAATTTTGGCTTGGCAATAACAATTTAGAATAACTCAATTTATATTTCAATCAAACCCTTTTAATTGCCTTTTTACCAATGTCAGTCCTATAATGAACGCCCTCCCATGAGATTCGCCTCACTGCCTCATAAGTTCTTTCGATCGCATCCTTAATATCCTTTCCTAATCCTGTAACCCCGAGCACCCTTCCACCATTTGTTATAATATGATCATCTTTTATGGCAGTGCCTGCATGAAATACAAAGATGTCTTCCATCGACAAGACATCATCTAAACCACTTATAACCTTTCCCTTCTCATATTGGCCAGGGTAGCCTTTAGATGCCATTACAACACATACAGATGGCCTTTCGTCCCATTCTATCTCATAATTCGAAATACCCCCTTTGATACATGCAAAAAGGAGTGGGACGAGGTCATCTTTAAGTCTCATCAAAATAGGCTGTGTCTCAGGATCTCCAAAACGGGCGTTAAACTCTAGAACCTTTGGCCTTCCATCTTGAATCATAAGTCCTGCATAGAGGCAACCCTTGTATGGTCTGCCTTCTTCTGACATACCGTAGATAATAGGTTTTAAAATTTCTTCAATAACTCTTTCATGTATCTCTGGGGTTATAACAGGTGCTGGAGAATATGCCCCCATTCCACCTGTATTCGGTCCTTTATCATCATCGAATACAGGTTTGTGATCCTGAGATGACGCAAGAGGTAGGATCGATTTTCCATCCGTCAATGCAAGAAAAGACGCCTCTTCACCATAAAGACATTCCTCTATTATTATCCTATTTCCAGCATCTCCAAATACCCTATCTACCATTATATGATTAATAGCTGAGATAGCCTCTTCTTCTTTTCTACAGACGGTAACTCCCTTGCCTGCTGCAAGCCCTTCGGCTTTAACAACTATTGGAACCCCTTTCAATCTTATGTAATTGATAGCTTCATCCTTGTCTTCAAACACCTCATATGAAGCAGTGGGGATATGATATTTTTTCATCATCTCCTTTGCAAACACCTTACTTCCTTCAATCTCAGCCGCCCTCTTATTAGGACCAAAGATCGTAAGCCCCTTCGATTCAAAAAGATCTACAATACCTTTTGTGAGTGGTTCTTCAGGCCCTACAACCGTTAAGTCAATCTTTTCTCTTAATGCAAATTCAAGGATTCCATCTAAATCATTACTACTCAGATTAACCAGTTCAGCCTGCCTTGAGATCCCTGCATTACCAGGTGCACAATATATTTTAGAAACCATTGGGCTTTTTGAAATCTTCCATACCAAGGCATGCTCTCTCCCACCACTTCCAATAACCAATACCTTCATAATTGCCTGCATGAGTTCTCGTTATTTGTAAATTTTACCTTATCAATGTCTAAAGTGCCTCATCCCGGTAAAGACCATTGCAATATTATATTCATCTGCAGCAGCAATAACCTCTTCGTCTCGAATCGAACCTCCGGGTTGGATAATTGCGCTCACCCCTGCCTCAGCTGCTAAATCTACATTGTCCCTGAATGGAAACATCGCATCCGAAGCCAGAATCGCTCCTTTTGTTGATGATCTGGCCTTCATCACAGCCAATCGAGTCGAATCAATACGGCTCATCTGTCCTGCACCAATACCAATCGTCCGATCTTCACGTGCTAATACAATGGCATTTGATTTAACATGCTTTGCCACCTTCCAGGCAAATGCCATAGCCCTTGTCTCCTCTTCTGTAGGTATCCTTTTAGTAACAACCTTCCACTGCTCCTTACTCACTTTCCCTAAATCTCTATCCTGAATCAGGAGTCCTCCTACAACCTTTCTAAAATCGAAACCCCTTTGTGGAATAAAATTTAAAAGCGATGGGGTTTGAAGTATTCGTAAATCCTTCTTCGATCTTAATATCTCCAGCGCATCAGGTTCATAGCCTGGAGCAATAATTACTTCCAAAAAGATGTCCATCATCTCCCTTGCCGTTTCTCGGTCAACCACTTGGTTAAAGCCAACTATCCCTCCAAAGGCTGAAACCGGATCACAATCTCTTGCTTTTCTATAAGCATCAACAAGTTGAGAAGATATAGCAACGCCACAGGGATTGTTATGCTTGATAATTACTACTGCAGGTTCATCAAACTCTTTAACTGTCTCATATGCTGAATCTACATCCAGTATATTATTGAATGAAAGCTCTTTCCCATGAATTTGTATGGCATTTGAAACACATGGCTCGTCTAATACATATTCTTTATAAAAAGCAGCCTCTTGATGTGGATTCTCTCCATATCTTAAATCTTGAACCTTCTTGACCTGGAATGTAAATGTCTCTGGGAATTTATGCACTTTCTTTCCTTTATCAATCTGTCCAAGATAGTTTGAAATAGAGGCATCATATCTTGCAGTATGTTGAAAAACCTTTTTTGCAAGTTTAAAGTTTGTTTCAATAGAAATCTCACCTTTCTGTTTCAATTCAGAAATTATCATATCATAATCATCAGGGTCAACTACAACAGTAACATCAGGATAATTCTTAGCTGCGGAACGAAGCATGGTTGGTCCACCAATATCTATGTTCTCAATTGCCTCCTCAAGTGTGCAATCCTCCTTTGCAATGGTTTTCTCAAATGGATAAAGGTTTACACAGACAAGATCGATAGGAAGTATTCCATACTCTTTCATCTTTTCTAAATGTTCTGGTTTAGACCTCTGCCCTAAAAGACCTCCATGGATCTTTGGATGAAGGGTCTTAACCCTTCCATCTAACATCTCTGGAAATCCTGTATATTCAGAGATATCTCTTACCTGAATTCCGTTCTCCCTCAATGTCTTTGCTGTACCACCTGTTGAAAGGATCTCAACACCCATTTCAGATAAACTCTTTGCAAACGAAACAACCCCTCTTTTATCAGAGACACTTATTATTGCCCTCTTAATCTTACCCATTTTTTAACCTCCATTTATTAAAATCCAAGGTCTTCCATAACAATTATAACAAGCATCTTTGTAGCAAAAGGCCTCCGTTCAAGGATCAGTGTACCCCTACAAATCCTTTGTGGGGAATTACAATCCACACATCTACCAAGTGTTGCACATGGTGTATCTGCACCAAATCTTTTCGCATTCATTGGGGCAGCAATATTCTTAACCCTCTCAATCCCCTCCTTCACATCCCTTACAAGTTTATTCTTTCCTGCTACAAAGATTACTTCATCAGGACCAAAAGCCATTGTTGAAATTCTATTACAGAAACCATCAATATTTATAATCTCACCAGTTATGGTAATGGCATTTGCACTGGTTAGATATATATTGGATGATTGTTGTGTCTTTCTAATCCTTAAAGATTCCTCTTTACTTAAATCATCTTGCCAGTGGTCATATATGATATTGCCCTGTTTCTTAAGTTTATCAATAATTCCTATCTCCCTTATCGTGACAGAACCTCCAACCCCAATTGTCTTATCTGAAGGAACTCTCTTTAATATCTCTTCGCAAGCAGCTAATCGATCTACAGCAAAGAGTGCTTCGAAATCATGTTTTTTGAGATTCTTAATTGACTCATTAACCATTGTCTCATAAAACCAACTAACAATATTGTTCATATCATCTCTCCAGAAAATCAATTTTTATATAAAATTTAAATCTACATTTTTCAAACGGATTATTTATAAGCCTGAATAATAATCCCTTGCAAATAGAGATGCCCCGAGCGCACCTACTATCTGTGGTTCTTCTGGCACAATTATCTCTTTTTTAAAAAGTTCTTCAAGGAATCTTTTGATTCCTATATTTTTTGCTACCCCCCCTGTAAATACAATCTTCTCCCTGATTCTTAATCTCTTACTTAAATTATAGATCCTTCTTGCAATTGCCTCATGAAGACCTCTAAGTATCTCCCTCACATCATAACCTTTTGAGATAAACGAGATAACCTCGGATTCTGCAAAAACAGTACACATACTGCTTATAGGAACACCCCTTGGAGATTTAAGTGAAAGTATCCCAATTTCATTAACTTCAAGCTCAAGAGCCTTTGCCATAACTTCAAGAAATCTCCCTGTGCCTGCTGCACATTTATCATTCATGACAAAATCAAGTATTTTTGAATTTTTATCGAGGGAGATTATCTTACTGTCTTGTCCTCCAATGTCAATTACTGTCCTTGCCTCAGGTATTAAAAAACTTACACCTTTTGCATGGCAGGATATCTCCGTCATTTGCTTGGCTTTGAATGGAACTATTATCCTCCCGTATCCTGTGGCAACTATGAACCCTATGTCTTCTCTTTTTAGACCTGCTTTTTTTAATACATCCTCGAGGCACCTCTCAGAAGTCCTTTTGGGATCTGCTCCTGTTGGAAGGATGGTGTATGAAATTATATCATCCCCTTCCAAAAGAAGTGCCTTGGTAGAAAGGGAACCTATATCAATTCCAGCAAATATCTTCATATCTTAAACCATCATCTCTAAAAATGCCTCAAGCCTTGTCCTCGTTTGACCTGAAGAATAGTTACTTTGATCTATTCCATCTCCGGGCAGTAAAAGGAATGGTATACCTTTTTGTCTTAAAACATCACCAACTATCGAAGCCCCACCACAACCCTGTCTACATCCCCAGGGTAAAAATTGAATAGCCCCGCAGATAGAGTAATCTTTTATCATCTCTAATATAGCATTTATTCTCCTCTCTATTGGTCCTTGCCAGATATTGGAAAGGATCTTCTTAGATATTGATTCAAATGGATTATCTAAATCCATCTCGGGCCAAAAAAGGTAGTTTGCCTCTTCAAATGAAACCGCTGCTTTATGTTTCTCAAGAATTTCAAATATGTCATTTCTGTAATATGGCCTTATCTGATGAAGCCAAAGAATCCGTAACCTTTCTTGCCTTGAATTGTTTCTTAAATTACTATCAATTGTTTTTTTAATGAAATTTTTTAAAGAAACATAAAATTCAATCCCCCTTATAGAACCATGACTCCAAAAATTCATTCCGGCTAAATAACTTAGCCCCTCACTTCCAGGAAATGGGGAGGGAATATTTCTACGCATCTGATTTATGTCCTTAATGAGAGTTCTTACAATATTTGAGTTAGAAATGGTCTGATATACCCTATTTTGATCAATCCTGATTGATAAACACTCTGAAAGATCTTTAAATGTCTTTTCTATCTTTGAAGAAAGATACTTAAGAGATTCAGTATCTCCATGATAAGGGACATCAATAAATATGTGGGGGCATTTATAAATGTAACTTAAATAATGATAAAATTTATTTGCTCCATCACATATATTTGATGATGTAAGGATAACGGTTGGCTTAGGAAGTATATCCTCTAATACTAAACCCAAAATACAGCGATAAAACGAACACACATCGGTTGACATCTTTCCTTCTGCAAGAGATATGAATCTTTCACTAAGTCCAATGAAAGAAACTATTGAGGCAATAACTTCGGGCATAAATGGTATTGCACCCAGAGAGTATACAATTTCTGTCGGGGTCATAGAATTCATCCATACAACCACATTCTTCTTTTTCCCAAAGGCACAGTTTAAATTGTCAGCTAAAAACCTTAACCAGATACGATAAGGTTCTTTTTCATTCAAATTTGACAATTCAAGCAGTGGTTTTAAAATCTTATAGCTTAATGGATTTCTAACAAAGAATTTTATTAGATCTTTCACCTTACCCATATCAATCGAGTGTCTCTAAGAATGCCTGCACACGTGTCCTCATAGCCTCATTTACCTTTGGAGTATATTCCCCTTCGATTAAAAGCATACGAATATCCTTTGACCTCAACCTATCAACGATGTTTGGTAACTCATAAAGATATGGATCGCAAAATTTAAGTGCGTAATATATCAAACCCTTTACGTTCTTCTCCTCTATCTTCTTAATCAATTGTTTGTAGCGTGATTCAGTATTTAACATCCTTGCACATGGAAATTTTTCAAGATACGTTTTACTAAGAGAAAACATAATATCAGAATCTAAGGGAATTTCGTCTGAAATTCTCTCTCCTAAACATAGGTCTGTATAAACAATATCTCCTCCGAGATCCTCTATGAGACGTATAAGCTCTATTGTAATAAGAAGAGATCCTGTTACCATTATCCTTTTATTATTGACATCTTTTTTACGTTCCCGTTCTTTAATATTTTCAATCAATCTTAATACCGATTTGTTAAAGACGATTCTATCACTGTTCCATAAGTATTTAGTTATATCTAAAATTTCACTATACCGGATGGGGTATCCCATCTCTTTTAGAGAAAAAAGGGTTCTTATAAGCCTTCTTGTTAAATTTGCCTCTTTGATCGATTCTATCAGGTCTTTGTTACTAATTTTAATAGAAAAATGTTTTTCAATCTTTGATATCATGTCTTTTAAACGATCTTTAAAAAACATGATAGACGAGCTATCAATAATCCGTGGGACATCAAGTAAAAAATGGAAACGTGAATCACTGTAAAAACATAATGCATCAAAGAGCCTTCTCATCGCATCACAACTATTTGTTAATATAATACCTGAAAGATTATCGTATTTACCTTCCATGATGTTACCAATGGTTGACTTTATATATGGACACATATTCGGGTCAAGATATGTATCCCCACCCTCTCCTTCTGGATGAGAAATGATTCTAATCGGAATAAATCCCAAGGCCTCAATTATTTCAATTGGAATGTAACTACAGGTCCAACCAATTATACCCTTAGTAGTCCGATTTACCTCCTCTTTTTTGACATTTTCAAAGATATCATAAAAGGTTTTATTCCAGTCCATTTTATCTTTGAAAGATTCAATATTTTTTCTTAAAATAGTCTTCTAAAATAGAGCGGTGGTCGAAGGCTATTTCAGAGGGGAGGTTTTTTTCATTAAAAATACCAATTTCTCTTGCATCATCACAAGCCAAAGGGATACCTTCAGCTTTTGCTATATAAACGGTTGTTATAGTATGATGCCTGGGATCTCTCTTTGGATCAGAATAAGTATGAAATTGCCTGATTAATTTTATATCGAGATTTGTCTCTTCTTTTGCCTCCCTTATGGCTGCATCCTCCAGGGATTCTCCATAATCTACAAAACCTCCTGGGAGTGCCCATCCATAAGGTGGATTCTTTCTCTTGATAAGTATAATCCCCTTGCCTTCAAGTTCAATTATAATATCCACTGTTGGTATGGGATTTCTATATATCTCGATATCTTTTTCACAATTTGGACACTTAATCGTTTGACGTGCCATAAATTTTAATAGGAAAGCCTATAGTTTTTAATAATAAATTTCCTAAGTATATCAAGGGCAATAATTGATGCCCTCTCCCTTATTGAATATATTTCACCTCCAAGGTCATATTTATGGCTTTCTAATCCGTTTTTAGTTGAGAGACAATAATAAGTCTTTATTTTATATTCACCCTTTTCTTCAATCTCTTTATCACCTGCAAATGTTGTAAGACCAAAATCCGTTTTAAACCTATTCCTAATCTCTTCGGCAAGAAGAACGGTGAAATTCATTGGATCTCTTAATGCTAAGTTAAATTCATCCTCTGAAATCCCTAAAAATTGCCTTTGAGAATCCGGCGACTGAAGGATCAAAGCATTAAAAAAACTTTCACTTTCTATACTTGTTAACTTTTGAGAAATAATTCCACCGGTAATCGTTTCTAAGACAGACAACTTCAAATCCAGTTTTTCTAACATCTTAATTATATTACCATGAAGTGTTTCATCATCTACTCCATAAATCAAAATACCAAGTCGATTTCTAATCTCATTCTCCATCGCCTCAATTAGTGCCTTTGCTTCATCATCACTATTAGCCTTTGCTGTAATCCTGATCTTTATATCTCCAATAGAGGCAAGTGTCCCGACTGATGGATTTTTACTTTCTCTCATAAGATCTTTTATTTGAAGTCCTATTGCACTCTCACCAAGCCCACAAACCCTTAAAACTCTATAGCGAATGAGCTGACCTTTGATATCGAATCTCTTTCTAAGATATGGGATAACCGTATTCTTCATTAAAAATTCCATCTCCGATGGTACACCGGGTATGGATATAATTGCCCCTTGGGGATACTCTAAAATAAATCCTGGTGCTGTTCCTTTTGGATTTTCAATAGGAATCGAACCCTCGGGGATAAATGCCTGTTTTCTATTATTCTCAGACATTCTGAACCCGCGTCTCTTAAAAAGGGCTTCGATTTGATCCATTAAATTTTGTTGAAATATTAAAGGTCGGTTAAACACCTCTGAGATCGCCTCCCTTGTTAGGTCATCTTCTGTTGGGCCAAGTCCACCTGTTGTAATAACAATATTATTTTTGCTTGTAGCTTCCTTAATCACCTCCTTCATTCTTTCAATATCATCCCCAACAGTTGATGTCCTAACAAGCTCAATGCCATTTTCAGCAAGTAATCTTGCGATGAAGGAAGTATTTGTATCAATTATCTGACCCAATAAAAGCTCGGACCCAATTGCAATAATCTCGGCTTTCATAGTATTAAAAGGATATTTCAAAAATTTTTTGCACTATGATATTGCCTTATCCTGGTTAAAAATTCAATAAGTTTCCTCAATTTCTGCCTAAGTCTCCTGAAATAAGAAGTCCTCTTGATGGTCTGTGATGGTTTAGGAGGTGATATTTTATAAAGAATTGTAAGGGTAGGATGTAGAGTGTCTTAATTGTTTATGACAGACCTGTAGCCATAGATATCGGATTGATTGAGAAAGCACTGCTTTATCAATTCATTCCTGATCATTCTCGGTTATTTCTAACCTTTTTCAAATAAGGGTTCGGCAAACCACAAGGGCTTGCCCTACAAGAAATTAAAAGAATCCCAAACGTAGCATAAGGACTTGTCCCTTACCACATTTTGTTTCATTTCTTATGTAGAATCACGATACAGTCTCAATTGTTCCACCCAAATTGGTCAAATACCATATATTCCTATGCTAAAAAAATCAAACATACGTAAAAGATTCTTTGAGCAAGAAGAAGAAATGAAGAGGCCAGGTAGCTCATATCTCAGTTCGCTGAATTATACCTTGAAGAATTCCCAATAGAAGAGACTTCAAAACATTTGATGACTACATTTGAGGCTACTGTAAATGCCCAAATTGAAGAGAACCTCTTGAAAAGAAACAAAAAAGAGATTAGAACGACTTGGATTGAAACGGATTAATTAGTGTGGCAGCCATGTTGCCTTAAAGAAACAAACATAAGAGGGTGAAGCCGGTTGCTTTGTCCCCTTGCATAAAGAAATGGCAATTGGCACATTGCGTGGTATTTTAAAACAGGCAAAACTTACAATAGAAGAATTTATAAATGATTAGGGTAATGACAAATGGCGTGTGTCCATATTTTTCGAAGAGGATGTAGGATTCTAAGAATGTGATATTGGAATACTTGACCCCATGCAAACTTTCTCGTCAGTCTTGCATCTTTATAAACCAAAAGGCCAATGTTCGAAACGGCCATTTCATAAATGGAATATTATGTTATAATTACAAAAAATAAAGATTTTAATTTATTCAAAATTGAAGAGGGTTGAGAAGATGAATAAATCTATTGAAAAGTATGATAACTTAAGTATTGTTGAGAAACGTATAGCCTATTTATTAGGGGCAAGGTTACGTCAAAAAGAGAAAATGAGAGCGGCTATGGAGAAACAAGACAAGATTCGGGAGGCCCATCCTGCTCCCCAGGGTTGGGATAGTGTGAGCTCAATACGGAGATGGAGAGAAGCTCGATGAGTGTATTGGATGCCTCCGTGGTTCTAAAGTGGTTTGTGAACGAACGTGATAGTAATCTGGCGATAAACCTGAGAGAGGAATTCTACCAAGGTAAAAGAGAAATTGTTGTTCCCGATCTCTTACTTTTTGAGATAACCAATGCCCTAAGATATAACCCTACTTTCACTATAGAGGAAATCCATGAGGTAGTTGAAACCATATTTGCTATGGGCATTGAGATCATCACGCCAACCTTATCTTTATTGAACATGGCTGTGGAGTTGGCAAGACAATTTGATTTAACGTGTTATGATGCTACCTATCTTGCTTTGTCTGAGGAATTAGGATTTGAGTTTATTACGGCAGATGAAAGGTTTTATAAAAAAGTTAGATCGAGTCAAAAGTTAAAGGTTCCTATTCATTTGTTGGCCGATTTTAATATGACTCAGAAATAAGGGAAAGAACCTAATCCCTTGTTAGGCTTATAAATTTTTTCTCACCCGTCTTGCACCAGGGCAAAGGTTAGACACCTGAAATCGAATTATGTGTTTTCCAACAAAAATGGAGACAGATTAAGAGTAAGTAATCTACACAGAGCATTTTATTTAGCCTTGAAACGTTCCGGACTT